>JBCDHV010000006.1:0-22232 GCA_038749615.1 Bacteroidota bacterium | reverse complement strand
TGAAGAGACCAACAACAGCGCCAATCTGAACCTCACGATCCCGTTCCGGCAGTGGAACGGATTGGCCTCTCGTTTCAAGGTGGGCGGTAGCTACCTGGCCAAAGACCGGACCTTCCGCGAGCGCCAGTTCGCCTTCCGGTACGATGGCGGGTCCTACCCCCTCAACGAATACGAAGGCGACGTGGGGGCGTTTGTGGACGCCGAATTGGGCATCGACGACGAGCGCACCACGGAGCGCCGCACGCGCTTTGGCCTGTACGTGACGGACCTCTCGCAGCCGAGCAACAATTACGACGGCGATCAGGAAGTAGCCGCCGGCTACGTCATGCTCGACATGCCGCTCATGCCGAGCCTACGCTTCGTAGGCGGCGTCCGGTACGAGACGACGGAGATCAACGTCGCCAGCTTGAACGAAGACATCGAGCCTGGCGAGTTGAGCGAAGCCGACCTGCTGCCCAGCCTCGGGCTGACATGGGAGGCGAACGAGCAGACGAACCTTCGCCTCGCCTACGGCCGCACGCTGGCCCGCCCAACGTTCCGCGAACTTGCCCCGTTTTCCGGCTTCGAGTTCGTCGGCGATGTGATCCTGCTGGGTAATCCGGGGCTCGAACGGACGCTGATCGACAGCTACGATGCCCGCTGGGAGTGGTTTGTCCGCCCCGGTGAGATCTACGCGGTGAGCGCGTTCTACAAAGGGTTCGAGAACCCCATCGAGCGCGCCTTCGACCCGCGCGGGACCGGCGGCAACGGCCAGGTAACCTTCGTCAATGTGCCGGAAGGCACCGTGTACGGGCTCGAATTCGAGGTTCGGAAGCGGCTCGACCAACTCGGCGATGCCTTCCAGAACTTCCAGGCCGGCGCGAACCTGACCTTGACGCAGTCGGAAGTCGACATCGAAGCCGAAGAGCTCGACGCGCGCCGCCAGACGAACCCAGACGCGCCGGACACCCGCTCGTTCTCGGGGCAGTCGGCCTTCGTCTTCAACATCGATCTCGGCTACAACAACCCGGAGCGCGGCACCTCGCTCAATGTGTTCTACAACGTCTTCGGTGAGCGCCTGCTCGAAGCCGGCCGTGGTGGTACGCCCGACATCTTCGAGCAGCCCCGCAACGACTTCGACATCACGTTTACGCAGCGCCTCATCAGCGGCTTCACGCTGAAGGCTTCGGCCAAGAACCTCCTCAACGCCAAATACGAGATTACCCAGGAGTACCTGGGCACCGAGTACATCCTCCAGGATTACGACCTCGGCCGCAGCTTCTCGATCGGTGTCTCCTACGGCCTCTAAACCAGGCCTGTGAGCCTTTTCTAAACTCGAAACATCCCCCGTAAAGACGTAGCCTGCTACGTCTCTATTTCCCTCTCCGGGTCCTCCGACCCGGCACATATCACCACACCTCGAAGGGCAGCCGCTGGCTGTCCTTCGTCGTTTCCAACCCGTGTTACGTCACTGTAACCATAGCTTAACCCAATCATGTCTCTCCGTAACCGCATCTTTTCGGCCCTGGCAGTACTCCTGCTGATTCCAGGTCTCGTCACCGCGCAGAACGTTGTGCCGGTGACTGACGCAGACATTTCTGAAAACACGCTCTGGACGAGCGACAACGTGTATGTCCTTCAGGGCCGGGTCTTCGTCGAAGATGGCGAAACCCTGACCATTCAGCCCGGCACCGTCATTCAAGGCGCACCGGGTGAGGGCGAGGAAGCCTCCGTGCTCGTCGTAGCCCGGGGCGGCAAGATCTTCGCCGAAGGCACCGCCGCCAACCCGATCATCTTCACGGCCGAAGGCGACGACGGCACGCTCACCGCTGACGACCGCGGCGAATGGGGCGGCGTCATCATCCTCGGCAACGCCCCGACGAACCTGCCCGGTAACGAAGGCGCTATCGAGGGCATCCCGACGACCGAGACACGCGGCCTCTACGGCGGCGACGATCCGGATGACAATTCGGGTGTCTTCCGCTACGTCTCGATCCGCCACGGCGGCGTATCCATCGGTGCCGACAACGAGATCAACGGCCTCACCCTCGGTGGGGTAGGAGCCGGCACGGTCGTCGAGTTCGTCGAAGTCTTCGCTAACCTGGACGATGGCTTCGAGTGGTTCGGTGGCACGGTCAATGGCCGCTACCTCGCGAGTGTCTTCGTGGGCGATGAGAACTTCGACACAGACCAGGGCTACTCGGGCAACAACCAGTTCCTCTTCGCCATCAACTCGGAAGACGCCGGCGATTGGGGCACCGAGAACGACGGGGGCGACGCCGACCTCGGCGAGACGCTGGAGCCGTTTGCGACCTCGAAGTTCGTCAACGTGACGATGATTGGCTCGGGGGCCGGTGGTGCAAACACAGGGCAAGACGGTGCCTTCCGGATCCGCGAGAACAGCCGTGTGAGCTACGTCAACTCGATCGTGACCGAGTTCAACGGTATCGGCATCGCCGTGCAGGACCGTGAGACGGGTGCCGACAGCCGCGAAGGCCTCGAAGACGGCACGATCATGTTCGGCGGCAACACCTGGTGGAACTTCCTCAGCGAAGCCGGCACCGTCACCAACGATCCGGCCGAGTTCATCATCGAAGACTACGTCCGCGACTACCTGACTGCACCGGAGCAGATCACCTCGATCAGCAACCCGATGCTGCGCAGCATCAGCCGGACGGACGACGGCACGCTCGACCCGCGCCCGATGCCGGAAAGTGCCGTCTGGACGGACGGTACCATCGACCTAGCCGACGCCTTCTTCACGTCCGTACCCTACCGGGGCGCGTTTGGCACCTCGAACTGGCTGCGGAACTGGACGGCGCTCGAAGAGAAAGGCTACTTCCCGGCTGCCGGCGAAGGTGCTGAAATCCGCGTGACCGATGCCGACATCGGAGACCAAAATTTCTGGACGGCTGACAACACCTACATCCTCGACGGCCGGGTCTTCGTCGAAGACGGTGAAGAGCTGTACATCGAGGCCGGAACGGTCATCCAAGGCGCGCCGGGTGAAGGCGAGGACGCCTCTGTGCTCGTCGTAGCCCGGGGTGGCAAGATCTTCGCCGAAGGCACGGCCTCTGACCCGATCATCTTCACCGCCGAAGGCGACGACGGCACGCTCACCGCTGATGACCGCGGCGAATGGGGCGGCGTTATCATCCTGGGCCGTGCCGGCACCAACCTGCCGAACAACGAAGGGGCCATCGAAGGCATCCCGACGACCGAGACACGCGGCCTCTACGGCGGCGACGATGATGCCGACAACTCTGGCATCTTCCGCTACGTCTCGATCCGCCACGGCGGGGTATCCATCGGTGCCGACAACGAAATCAACGGGCTGACGCTCGGTGGCGTCGGTACGGGCACGACGATCGAGTTCGTCGAAGTCTTCGCTAACCTGGACGATGGCTTCGAGTGGTTCGGCGGCACGGTCAATGGCCGCTACCTGATCTCCGCGTTCGTGGGTGACGAGAACTTCGACACGGACCAGGGCTACCGCGGCAACAACCAGTTCCTCTTCGCGATCAACTCGGAAGACGCTGGCGACTGGGGCACCGAGAACGACGGGGGCGACGCCGACCTCGGCGAGACGCTGGAGCCGTTTGCGACCTCGAAATTCGTCAACGTGACGATGATTGGCTCGGGGGCCGGCGGTGCAAACACAGGGCAAGACGGTGCCTTCCGGATCCGCGAGAATAGCCGGGTGAGCTACATCAACTCGATCGTGACCGAGTTCAATGGCATCGGCATCGCCGTGCAGGACCGTGAGACGGGAGCCGACAGCCGCGAAGGCCTCGAAGATGGCACGATCATGTTCGCCAACAACGTCTGGTGGAACTTCGTCGATGAAGCCGGCAATGTCTCCAATGACATCACGGCCATTGCGCCCGAAGACTACGTCCAGACCTATCTGGCCAACAACAACAACGTCATCGGCAACCCGATGCTGCGGAGCATCAACCGGTTCGACGAAGCCGCCCTCGACCCGCGCCCAATGCCGGGCAGCCCGGCCTACACGGTGGCTCAACCCGTCGATGGTGAGTTCTTCACGGCTACGGACTACGCCGGAGCCTTCGATCAAACGATCTGGGCCAACGGCTGGACGGCGCTCTCTTCGCAGGGCTACCTCGTCGATCCGCAGACGGTGGACACAGAGGATGACATCGCCGGTGTCCCGGCCGGCTTCGTGCTGGAGCAGAACTACCCGAACCCGTTCAACCCCACGACGAGCATCCGCTTCTCGGTTGACGGGCCGCAAGACGTTCGCCTCGCGGTGTACGACGTGACGGGCCGGGAAGTCGCCGTGCTCATCGACGGCCAGCGCGCCGCCGGCACCTACAACGTCACCTTCGACGCCAACACGCTGCCGTCCGGCCTCTACCTCTACCGCCTCGATGCCGGTGCCGGCTCCGTGGTGAAAAAGATGATGCTGGTGAAGTAGGACTTGGTTGGGCAGTTGGGTAGGACGCCTGCTGCGCAGGCTGCGGTTCGAATGCCGAATGCCCGGCTCAACCGCTCAGCACACACAAGACGTTGGAGTTGGGCAGAGGGTACACCGTGCTCTCTGCCCAACCACCCAACCAACAACCGCCAAACCATATGCCCGAAGCTGGAACTCTCCATGCGCGTCTCAACGATCCGGTGAACCAGACCACGCTCGGTAAAATTCTGCTGGTGGACGACGAGCCCGACCTCGTCGCGCTGCTGGAGTACAACTTGCTCCAGGCCGGCTATGACGTCGTGGCGGCTCATGACGGAGCCGAAGCGCTGCGAGTGGCAGAACGAGAACGCCCCGATCTAATCGTGCTGGACGTGATGATGCCACGTCTCGATGGCTACACCGTGTGCCGGTGGCTCCGCGAACACGGCGATCTCAAATCGACGCCAGTGCTCATGCTGACGGCGCGGGGCGAGGAAGCCGACCAGATCAAGGGCCTCGATGCCGGCGCGGACGACTACGTCGCCAAGCCAGTGTCGCCGCGGCTCTTGATCAGCCGGGTGGGTGCCCTGCTGCGCCGGACCCGCTCAGATGCCGGCCCCGAGAGAAACCCGAATCAACTCCGCATCGACGAACTGCTCGTCGACCGGGAGCGGTACGTCGTCACCCGTGGCGACGGGCCAGACGCTGACCGGATTCACTTCCCACGCAAGGAGTTCGAGCTGTTGTACCTGCTGGCCAGCCAGCCCGGCATCGTGCTCACGCGCCAGGAACTGCTGGACGAAATCTGGGGCACGGATGTCCACGTCAATCCCCGAACCGTAGACGTGCACGTCCGGAAGATCCGCGACAAAATCGGCAGCGAGTACATCGAGACCGTCACGGGCGTCGGCTACCGGTTCAGGGAAAACTAGGCTGGGGGTTGGTTGGGTAGGACGCTCACGGGGCTCGCTTTAGGACCTATCCGGAAAGTCGGCGCGGAAGGCGAGAACGTGCGAGCCGACGTTGAGCCAGGCGCTCGAAGCAGGCGTAGCGCCAGCCACGGCGATGCAGAGCAACGAAGCGCAGCGTTCGCGCAGCCGTTCGCAGCCCGCGAGCGCTTTTCGGATAGGTCCTTAGTTGGGTAGGTACCCCCGCCCAACCATCAACCATCATCCAGCGCCTAATACTATCGTAACACTAGCGTAATCGGCTGAGAACATCGTCCGGACAGGGTGCGGGTACTTTCGTGGCGCTAAATTTCGCCTGTGTAACAGGCTATCCTCAGCGCGGTGACCGTTTCCGTCCATCCCTTGGGGTGGGCTTTTTTTGTACGGCCCTGGCCTCTTCAGCTAGAGTCCGTCTCTTGCCCTCCCTCCTCCTTTCCGTGTTTGCCTCTCGATGCTCGCTCCTGCTGACCAAACGTTGCAGAATCTCTTCGCCGGCATGTTTGACCTGGTTGGAGACCAGATTGCCGATGCGCTGACGGCCATGCAGGATGCGGACGACGTGCTCAGCCATAAAGTGCTTGCCCAAGACGACCTGGTCGACTCCTTGGAAATGAAAATCGACAAACAATGTGCAGCGGCTCTGGCGAGTGGACACGACGGCGAGGCGCTGCGGTACTTCATCGCAGCCATCAAGGTAAACACGGACCTCGAGCGCATCGGGGACCACGCGAAGAATCTCGCCAAAGTGCTTGGGCGGAGCGCCGGGCTCCCGGCTAACGTCCGCCACATGCTGGTCGAGGACGTAGGCGAGCCGGCACGAACCGTGTTCCACCAAGCCCAGCAAGCCTTTTCCGAGCCCGATGTCAAATTGGCATGGTCTATCGTCGAGAACGACAAGCAGGTGAACCGGCGGTACAAGAGCTTCTTGCAGGAGGCCCTGGCCTTTTACGAAGTTCAGGGCATGAGTGCGGACGTGCTGGCCAGTCTGCTGCGTATGACCCGAAGCATCGAGCGCATCGCAGACCATGCCGTGAACATCGCCGAGAGCACCATTTATTGGCTCGAAGGGCTTGACGTGCGCCACCGAGGCCTTCGCCGCTCAGACGCTCACCCCGGCTGACCGCGCCACTACCACCCACCCACCAACCGACCCACCTTCATGGAACTCATCGTCTCGTACGGCCCCTGGTTCATCGGCCTGGCCATCGTCTTCGGCTTATACATGTGCTGGGGGATTGGGGCCAACGATGTCGCCAACGCGATGGGCACGTCCGTTGGGAGCCGGGCGATTACTGTGAAGCAAGCGATCATCATCGCGGCCATTTTCGAGTTTGCCGGCGTCATGCTCGCCGGCGGGCACGTTACCTCGACCATCCGAAAGGGCATCATTGCGCCTGGGCCTCTAGAAGCACAGCCCGAGGTGCTGGTACTCGGTATGTTGGCGTCGCTCTTGGCTGCCGCCGTGTGGTTGATGGTGGCCTCTGCAAAGGGTTGGCCAGTGTCTACCACGCACTCGATCATCGGAGCCATCGTCGGGTTCGGGCTCGTGTCCGTGGGGGCTGACGTGGTGGAGTGGGGCCAGATCGGGACGATTGCGGCGAGCTGGATCGTCTCTCCACTAGCCGGCGGGTTCGCGGCGTTCCTGCTGATGATCAGCGTCCAGGAATTGATCCTCGACACCGACGCGCCCTTCGCGCGTGCCAAGCGGTACGGGCCGGCCTATGTCTTCCTCGTCGGGTTCATCATCGCCCTGGTGACCCTCTTCAAAGGCCTCAAGCAGTTGGACATCGATCTGTCCGTTCTGCAGAGCTTCGCTGCAGCGATTGGGTTCGGGCTGCTCACTGGCCTGGCCGGCTGGTTCTTCATCCGGAAGCGCACGATGGAGACCAACCTCAGCCTGGAAGAACAGTACGCCGGCGTCGAGCGCGTCTTCGCCCCGATGCAGGTCTTCACCGCCTGCGCCATGGCCTTCGCGCACGGTTCGAATGACGTCGCCAACGGCATCGGGCCGCTTGCGGCTGTTGCGAGCGTGGTCGAGTCCGGTGGGCGCGTCGTGCAGGAGGCCGATTTGCCGATCTGGATCTTGCTCCTTGGGGGCGTCGGGATCGTCATTGGCCTGGCGACGCTCGGCTACCGCGTCATGGCGACCATCGGCGAGCGCATCACCGAATTGACCCCCACGCGCGGGTTCTGCGCCGAACTGGCGGCGGCGACGACCGTTGTGATTGCCTCCCGGACAGGCTTGCCGGTGTCCACGACGCACATCCTCGTCGGGGCCGTCATGGGCGTCGGCGCGGCGCGTAGCCTGAGCGCGCTCGACTTTTCCGTCTTGCGCAACATCGCCGTTTCGTGGGTCGTGACGCTGCCGGTTGGTGCCGGCTTGTCGGCGCTGTTCTACGTCATTCTGCGCGCCATCTTTGTTGGGTAAGTGAAGCGATCCGCGGGCGAGCCGGCCCCTCCTACCGCCGGCTGCCCCACGATCATCGAGTTGAGCGAACGAATCCCTTTACATGCTGCTGTTCGACCTTTTCAAACGTGGAGTGCCGGCGCTGATCAAGCAAGCGACCGAAGACTTCGCCTTCATGCTGGACAAAGACCGGGAGCTGTATGAAGCGGCAACCGGCCTGCTGATCGACAATCGACCGTTGCAGATCGACCTGCAGCACGAAGACGCCGCCATCAACGACACTGAGATCAAGATCCGGCGGGCCTTGCTCCAGCACTTCTCGACCTCGGCCAGCAAGGACTTCGTGTTCGGTTTGATGCTGCTGACCGTGGTGCAGGATGCCGAACGAATCGGTGACCTTGGAAAAGCCATCGCCAAGGCGGCTGCCATTGCCAACCACCCCCGCCGCAATACCCAGGTCTCCGTGCTCTCCGCCGTCCGTGACCGCACCCTCGTCATGTTCGACCAAACGCGGCAAGCCTTCATGGGTGAGAACCGCGAGGCCGGCTGGCAGGTGATCGAGGACGGAAAGGCCAACAAGAAAACGCTGGAGACGTTCGTGCGTGATCTAGCCGCAACCAACGAGGCCGATGCCAATCTGGCCGTTACGCTGACGCTGGGGGCCCGAGCGATGAGCCGCGTGGGCTCTCATCTCTCGAACATCGCCTCGGCGGTGGTGCTGCCCTTCCACGAAATCCGCAGGTCTAGCTCCAGGGGTGTTTAGCGTGCTGCGCACGAGTGTTTAGTGTTTAGATCTTGTTTGGAGGGTCAGACAGCATTCGAAGTACAGACCTGCCCGGCCACAGATCTGGTCATCCCTGCCGGTCCGCACAGTCAGCGCTAAACACTAAACACCAAACACTGAACACCCGTGCGCAGCACGCTCCAAATCGCTTTTCTCCTGCTGATCGTCCTGGCGTTTTTCGTCGGGTTGGAGGTGATTCGCGTCACGGTCGGTGTGGTGGGGGCCGGCGCGGCGCGAGATCTGGTGGCGCTGGCGTCGAACCCGCTCGTGGGCCTGTTTGTAGGCGTGTTGGCCACGGCGCTCTTGCAAAGCTCCTCGACCACCACCGCGCTGGCCGTCACGTTTGCCGGTGCCGGCGTGCTGCCGTTCGAGGCGGCCATTCCAATCGTCATGGGGGCCAACGTCGGCACGTCCATCACCAGCACGGCGGTGGCCTTTGGGCATGTGACGCGCACCGACGAGTTTCGGCGGGCCATGGCGAGTGCTACCGTGCACGATGCCTTCAACGCGCTCGCTGTCCTGCTGCTGTTTCCCATCGAACTGGCGACCGGGCTGATCGCGCGTACGTCCGAGTTGTTGGTCCAACTCACCTCTGGGCTTGGCGGCGATGCCGTGTTGCGCCCCGTGAGCTCCGTCGTGGAGCCTATCGCGGAAGCCATCGTCGGCTGGGTCCCGTCGGCTTGGGTAGCACTGCTCGCTGGCTTGCTGATGCTCTTCGGTGCGTTGCGGCTGCTGGTGCGGCTGCTACGGGAGGTCTTGCTGGAGCGAGCCGAGCAACTGCTCGACCGGTACGTCTTCGGCACGCCGGGCGTGGCGTTGCTCTGCGGGGCGCTCGTCACGATGCTGCTCCAGAGCTCGTCGATCACCACATCGATTGTCGTTCCGCTCGCCGGGGCCGGCATCCTGACCACGCGGCAAGTCTTTCCGTTCGTCCTGGGCGCCAACCTCGGCACGACGATCACGGCCATCGTCGTAGGCTTCCTGCTTGCCGGCGGCGATTCGGCAACGGGTGGGCTGGCGCTCCAGGTTGCCTTTGCCCACGTGTGCTTCAACGCGTTCGGAGTGGGCCTGATTGCCTCCGTTCCGGCACTCCGCCGGCTTCCGCTCCAGGCAGCCGAACGGCTCGGCCGCCTCGCTGCGGACAACCGCGCGCTTGCCGTCGGGTATCTCGTCGGGTTCTTCTTCCTCCTTCCCCTGCTCGTCCTGTTCTCGACGAGGAGCTATTGATGGTTGGGTGGGTTGGTGGTTGGGTCGTTGGGCAGGGGAGTCCGGCGCCTTACATGAACATCAAACCACAGTAAAACATCAAACTACAGCGAACGAAGTGAGCGTCCCGCCCAACGACCCAACCGACTTGCCAAGCCTGTTGGCCGGCTTGCAGCCTGAGCTAGACGAGGTCGACTATGTCTTCTTGAGCATTCCGCACGGGGCGGAGCATCCCTTCGTGCACCCGGCCGCGACGTGTCACGAAGCGGAGGGACTGACGCTGGTGGTGCCGGCATCGCGTGCGGAGGCGGCGGGGTTTCCGGTGAGCCTGAAACTGCGCAGGATTACGCTGACGGTGCACTCCAGCTTGGAAGCGGTCGGGTTGACGGCGGCTGTGGCGAGCCGGCTGGCAGAGGTGGGAATCCCAGCGAACGTGATCGCGGCGTTCTACCATGATCATGTCTTCGTGCCGGCAGACCGAGCCGGCGAGGCTCTCGGCGCCCTGAAATCGTTGTCGCGCACAGCAAAATAGCGCGATACGTACAAGCTGATGCCGGCCATGGCGACTTGATTGGAGAGGCAGCCCCCACGTCACGATTCCGAACGATTCCGAATCGCTAAACCACCCGGCACGATGCTCGATTACGACCTCCGGAATCATCTTCCTGATGCCAGAATGCTCGCTTCAGACTACGCCCGGCGCATGCGGGTAGGAGCCATTCACAACCTGAAGACGGATGGCTCCATCATGATGGACGTTGCGAATTACTCCAGCATCGACTTCATCGTAACGGCCTACGATCCGAACCATGGGCAGGTCTCCCAGTCTCCGCAGCGGCTCAGACTCGATTCGCTCAAAACGTTCGCTGCGCACGTGCAGGAGGCCGTGATCGGCCCGATGAACTGGAGGTATCCGAAACCGCCCTTTTTCAGCGATTATGGGCGGTTCGTACTGGATCACTTTGGGGAAATGGGGCACTCGTATGTCCAGCTCGGCGTCAATGCCTACGGATGGAGCGGGACGTTCGGGACGAAGCAGGAAATCGCGATGCATCTGACACCGCTTCTGGGCGGGGACCCCAATATTGTGCTGATGATCAAGAAATACGCCGGTGGCGATTTCAACGCCGGCATCAGCATGAGCACGGGGAGTTGGCTGCATAACGCGGGCTTTCTGCCGATCCAAGACGCGTGTGGCACCGGTATCATCGACCATATTCTCGATGTACACACGGGCCTCTGCAAGCTGTCTACCGGAACGCCGGCTGGCTCGGAGATTGCCGTGACGTGCGCCGGCATCAAGGTAACGGTCAAGGCCGAGAACTGGTCGAGCTTCGTGATTGACGATGCTTAGCTGCCTGTGGGGGGCGCCCGCGCATTCACGAAATTTGCGGCAGCGGGCGCAGGACGGACCGGAGCAGGGAACGTTACCTTGCCGGCATACGATCTTATTCTTGCTAAGCTGAACGTCCTCTCATGTCTACGCCGCCCGCCATGTCTCCTGAAGCCCAGACGCCTATTCCTGTTTCCGTGGCTCACGGAGACGGCATCGGGCCGGAAATCATGGAGGCTACCCTCCGCATCCTCGACGCCGCGCAGGTCCCGTTGCGTTACGAGACGGTCGAGATCGGGGAGCGGATGTACAAACAGGGGCACACGTCCGGAATTGCACCGGAGGCGTGGGACACGATCCGCCGGAACCGGGCCTTCCTGAAAGCGCCCATCACGACGCCGCTCGGTGGGGGCTACAAGAGCCTCAACGTGACGATCCGGAAGTCGCTGAACTTGTACGCGAATGTGCGCCCGACGAAGGCGCACGCGCCCTACGTGCAGTCGCCGCATCCGTCGATGGATCTGGTCATCGTGCGGGAAAATGAGGAAGACCTCTACGCCGGCATCGAGCACCAGCAGACGCCGGAGGTGACGCAGGTCCTGAAGCTCATCACGCGGCCCGGCTCCGAGCGCATCGTCCGCTACGCCTTCGAGTACGCCCGTGCGTACGGCCGGCGGAAGGTCACGTGTATGACCAAGGACAACATCATGAAGCACACGGATGGGCTGTTCCACCGCGTGTTCGAAGAGGTGGCCGAGGAATACCCAGACATCCAGAGCGAGCACCAGATCATCGACATCGGATCGGCGCGGGTGGCGGCTCAACCGGAGCGGTTCGATGTGATCGTCACGTTGAATCTCTACGGCGATATCCTCTCCGACATTGCCGCCCAGGTGGCCGGCTCGGTTGGGCTGGCCGGCTCGGCGAACGTCGGGGAACGCGTGGCCATGTTTGAGGCGGTGCACGGCTCGGCACCGGACATCGCGGGCCAGGGGGTGGCGAACCCGTCTGGTTTGCTCAATGGCGCAGTACAGATGCTCGTCCACCTCGGCCTGGCGAAGAAGGCGGAACTGATCAAGAACGCCTGGCTCTCGACCCTCGAGGCCGGCATCCACACGGCAGATATTTTCCGTAACAAACTGAGCGAGCGGCAAGTCGGGACCGACGCCTTCGCCGACGCCGTCATTGAGCGCTTGGGGGAGGAGCCGAAGCACCTCAAGCCGGAACGCTACCAAGCCGGCGGCATATCCGTGCGCCGGCCAGAAACACCCGCAGTTGCCAAGGAACTCGTCGGAATCGACGTGTTCATCGACCAGGCCAACGTCCACCCCGATGCCATCGGAGCCGGTCTCGAAGCCGCTGCACCGGATGGATGGAAACTCAAGATGATCACGAACCGAGGGGTCAAAGTGTATCCTGACGGACTCCCGGAAACGTTCTGGACCGACCACTGGCGCTGCCGCTTCCTCCCCACCGCCAGCACCACCACCGATTTTGCTCACGTCCTGAGCCTCCTCCAAGCCTTGCACGGCGCGGCGTTCGATGTCATCAAGACCGAGCATCTGTACACGTTCGATGGCCGGCGCGCCTACTCGCTCGGCCAAGGGGAGTAGCCAGCCCAGCCTGGCCTAGGGATAACCGCCGCGTATGGAAAATTTCGACATCCTCGTAGCCAACCTGCTCTCGCCGGTCATCCTGGCGTTCGTGCTGGGCGTGTTCGCCTCGATCGTGCGGAGTGACTTGCGCCTGCCCTCGGCCATCTACGACGGATTGTCCATCTATCTGCTGCTCGCTATCGGCTTGAAGGGGGGCGTCGAGTTGAACAAGACGCCCTTCGTGGAATTCATCGGGCCGGCACTCCTCACGCTGTTCCTGGGCGTACTGACGCCGATCACGGCGTACAACGTGCTCAGGCGCGTCGGCCGGCTGGACCGGGCCAATTCTGCGGCGGTGGCAGCGCACTACGGATCGGTGTCGGCCGTGACGTTCATCGTGGCGATCACGTTCGGGACGATGACGGGGCAGACACCGGAAGGCTTCATGCCGGCCCTCGTGGCGATTCTCGAAGTGCCGGCCATCGTTGTGGCGCTGATGATCGCGTTCGTGCGCGACAAGCGCGCCGGCTCTTGGCGGGATGCACTACACGAGGTGCTTGCCGGCCGGAGCGTCATTCTTCTAGTGGGCGGCCTGCTGATCGGGGTCGTCGTGGGCCCAACGGGATTTGCGCCTGTCGAGCCGTTCTTCGTGACGGCCTTCCAAGGGGCGCTCGCGCTGTTTTTACTGGAGATGGGCATCGTTGCGGCGCGCCGGCTCAAGGACTTGAAGGAAGTCGGGTTCTTCCTCGTCGGCTTCGGGATCATCGTGCCGATTCTGCACGGGCTGCTCGCCATCTGGCTGGCCAGCTTCGTTGGGCTCTCGACCTCCGGTGCAGCCGTGCTTGGCGCGATGGTGTCGAGCGCGTCCTACATCGCAGCGCCGGCGGCTGTCCGGATCGCTCTCCCCGAGGCCAACCCGACGTTCTACCTGACCGCCTCGCTTGGCATCACCTTTCCCTTCAACGTCACCCTCGGCATCCCACTCTACTTCGCCTTCGCCAACTGGCTAGCGTGAGGGCTTGCACCGCCTGGAGAAGGGGACAGGGGATACAGGGAGAGGAGGAAAGGTCGGGGACAAGAGGAGCGTTTCGCCTGCCCAACCATCCAACCGCCAAACCGCTAACCGACATGCCTACGACTACGCTGAAACTGGTTACGATCGTGACGGAGCGGATTCTGGAGGATCGGCTGTTGCGGACGATCACGAAGTTGGGGGCGAAGGGCTACACGCTCACCCAGGCGACGGGCAAAGGCTCACGCGGCGTGCGGGCCAGCGAGTGGGAGGGGCCGGATACGCGCATCGAAACCCTCGTGAGCGCAGAAGTCGCGAGGCGTATCCTGGAGCACGTAGCCGAGCATTTCTTCGAGCACTACGCCGTCATCGTTTACGCGCAGGACGCCGAGGTCGTGCGGGGCGACAAGTATGTCTAGCACGTCCTGCGCAAGGGCTAAGGTTCGGAGTTGGGCGATGCTCTGGCCAGGAACCGAACGCTTGTCGCCGGCCGGCATTGCCGGGGGTGCGTCGTGCATTATGTGGCCTTGCAGAGGTCTGCCACAACCAGAATCGGAGAGCGCCTGAGCGGTGTCAAGACTGCTGTTCGCACAGGTATAGCAACATAATTATGAAGGGGAATTCACAGGAACCAGACAAAGGGACCAGTTTTGAAGCAGCACGATTCAGTCTTCCCCAGCGCATCGCGTCACATCTATCGTAGCGCTGAATTGTAGGTAAAAGCCGAGCGGGTTGCTCTCCCACAGAGTGCTGCCCGGCTCTCCCCTAAAGCATGTCATCCTTTCACCTACATGAACGTCGCGTCTCCGTCGGTGGCGGTGGAGCCCGAGTTCGGAGGTTCTCTTTCTCATGAAAAAACTACTTCTCACCCCCACCCTGGCCGTGCTGACCTTGGCGCTCTTCGCATTCAGCGATGTCAGCACTGCGATGGCCAATTCTGACGACGAAAAAAGCCCAATCACGAAAAAAGAAGTTGCTGCCGCCCAGCAAGCTTGGGGTAATGGTATCGTCACAATCGGCAACGCCTTCACGGCCAACAAGGATTACCGCCAGGTAGCAGCCGACCACGTCCGCAAGTTCTACGCCTATGGCAACTCGAGCATCCTCTTCAAGCCGACCCTGGCTGCCGAAGATCAATTCCGTGGCGACTTCGACGAAGCGCTGAGCTACTTCGTGGGCACTGAAGGCACCGAGGACGGTGGCTTCGCCATCGCTCCGTACACGAACGTACGCTGGGAGAACGAAGGCACGGTGATCGATCCCGATGGCGACATGGCTGTGGCCATGGGCAACTACTTCTTCACCGGCACCGACGGTAACGAGACGAAAGTCGAGTACTCGTTCGCCTACATGAAAGACGACAACGGTGATCTGAAGATCGTCCTGCATCACAGCTCGCTGCCGTTCGCAGCTGCCAGCGATCCGGGCCCGATCACGATGGATGACGTTGCCGCCGCGCAGCAAGCCTGGGGCAATGGCATCGTCAAGATCGGCAATGCCTTCACGGCCAACGAAGACTACCGCCAGGTAGCAGCCGATCACGTGCGTGAATTCTACGCTTATGGTAGCTCGACCATCCTCTTCAAGCCGACTCTGGCTGCCGAAGATCAATTCCGCGGCGACTTCGACGAAGCGCTGAGCTACTTCGTGGGCACTGAGGGCACCGAGGATGGTGGCTTCGCCATCGCTCCGTACACGAACGTGCGGTGGGAGAATGAAGGTACAGTCATCGATCCCGATGGCGAAATGGCCACGGCGATGGGCAACTACTTCTTCACCGGCACCGACGGGAACGAGACGAAAGTCGAGTACTCGTTCGTCTACATGAGAGGCGACGACGGTGATCTGGATATCGTCTTGCATCACAGCTCGCTGCCGTTTGCCCCGGCAAACTAACAGCAAGCACGAGGTGAGACTGCACAACCGTGTTCATCACCTCGACAAACGCTCGCGGCTGACTGAGCCGCCCGGGAGACGCGAATGGGTGGGTAGAGAAAACTCAACTACCTGCCCATCCACCCACCTCCCCACTTAAAAACAGTCGATCCAGTCTAGTCCCATGTGGATTAGTAGGCCAAGGCCCGCTAGGTGAATCCAGCGGGCCTTTTTCGTTAGCCCCTCCGGAGACCGCCCCAATACGAGCGGTACGGCAAAACAAAGCGCATAGACCACGATGGCCGGCACCGTGTGCAGTGGATGGAACTCGATGGAGCACCGGTTCGGGTCGTACATTGGGTCGGCGATGAGATGGTCGATATCGACGATCATCGTCGCAATCATGATTCCCACAGCCGAGCGCCACGCCGGCCGGTAGAAGAGCCACCCTACGGCTAGAGGAACGAGGAGATGAAGCAGCAGATGGAACATGGCCTACAAGCTACTGAGCATTGACGACGATGTCTGAACAAAACCGCGTTCATCCGCTCTCTCGCGAGGCGTGGCGGGCCTGGCTGGCTGCAAACCATGCCACCGCTGAAGGAACTTGGTTGGTCCGCTACAAACAATCGACGGGCAAGCCCACGTTGACGACGGACGAGGTAGTCGAGGAGGCCATCGCGTTTGGATGGATCGACAGCTTGCCGAGGAAGCTCGATGACGAGCGGTACATGCTGTACGTTTCACCGAGGAAGCCGAGGAGCAATTGGTCGCGCCTGAGCAAGGAGCGGGCGGTACGGATGGAGGCCGCCGGCCAGATGACCGATGCCGGCCGGCAAGTGATCGACGCGGCCAAAGCGGACGGCTCGTGGACGGCCCTGGACGATGTCGAGAACCTGGTCGTGCCGGCAGATCTGGCCAAGGCGCTTGAGGCCCGTCCGCCGGCTCGCGACGAATGGGAGGCGTTTCCTCGCTCTACGCGCCGCGGCATTCTCGAATGGATCTTGAACGCGAAACGCCCAGCCACCCGCGCAAAGCGGATCGAAGAAACGGCCCGGCTCGCCCAGCAAGGCAAACGCGCCAACCAGTGGCCCCGCTGAGGTTGGAGTCAGCTGAGACCGCTTCGTCGAAGCCGGCTAGAGGTCAAAGCTTACCGATGTCTGTAGGACCTCCACGTGATAGCGTAGCGCTGTGGTGATGTAGATGAGCAGCCCAAAGATCTCCAGCGACTCTTCGATCGTCGTGAAGATCGAGTACATCAGCCAGTCTGCCTCAATCCCCCCGTCCTCGACCACGAATCCGAGTAGCCCCTCCATAACGACCGCACCAAATACGAAGACGCCGGCTGCCGCGACGAACCCAAGGCGCGTGCGCTTGGGTAAGCTTCGAAGCCAGGGCCAGATCAGGGCAAGACCCACGATCACGAGCACACTGTAAGGGATGATCCACGCGAAATAAAAGAATCCAGACGTGTCGAGAACAGGCCTGATGTGGACCGAGAACCGCTCGTGGATTCGAATGACTTCATCGAACGAGGAATAGAGAAACGCTACGGTTACGGCCCCCCAATACCACCGATGTGAACGGGGCCGACCGAGCCGCGAGGCCGGTAAGCAGCGCGCACATCAGGTGCAGCAGCGCCGAGTAACAGGTTGGCGGGTTGTTCTCATGGTCAAAGTGAAAAAAGGGCATGAGACTTCCCAGCGACCGATCCCCTGTGGCGTTGGAGATCGTGATGACTAGCACGTTCGCTGCCAATAAGACCACAAAGATGGCCAGAAGAACACCCAAGATTCGACGTGTCGAATAAGTTTGCACCATGCTGGTACGCTGGAAATCGGATAACTGTGAGCAAAACAACTGCTTCCAAGATTGGAGTAGGCAGAGCAAACTAGTATGGAATGTGCTAGGGCCGGGAATGCTTTTCGGCAGATCTGTGCGAATTATGTACCCATCCAGGGCCGGAAGGTAGGCCAAAGAGGCCTCGCAATCCCCTGTAAATCGAATTGTGACCGGTTCGTGTGGTTTGTGTGCGCTTCAGCAAGTCTGTACTGGCAGATTCTATCAGGACACAGTCCGCATGTGTTCTGAAGGGTGTGTGTAGAAGCATCAGAAAGCGGATCTCCTGCCCGCGGCGGTGCGTCAAGAGAGCTTCTCAAACGTTGCACACCTCGTAGACTGAGCGCCACCATCATGAGCGTACATAGCCCGTCGCTCGACACCCTGTTCGAACGCCACGTTGCCTGGACCAGCGATGCACCTATTGGCCTGACCGTCGAGCGAGCCGAGGGGCCATTCATTCATCTCGCAGACGGCCGCCGGCTCCTCGATTTCATCAGCGGCATCGCTGTGTCTTCGCTCGGGCACCGGCATCCGAATGTAGTACGAGCCATCCACGAGCAAGTCGACCGGCACCTGCACGTGATGGTGTATGGTGAGTTCGTGCAGCGGCCACAGGTTGAGTTCGCGGCACTGCTGGCCGGGCAGTTGCCGCCGTCGTTGCAGGTCGTGTATTTCTGCAACTCGGGCACGGAGGCAAACGAAGGGGCACTGAAGCTCGCGAAGAAGTACACGCGGCGGTGCCGGCTCGTCGCGTTCGAGCGGTCGTATCACGGCGACACCCACGGGTCGCTCTCCGTCACGGGCCGTGCGGTCTACCGAGATCCGTACGAGCCGCTGTTGCCGGAAGTCACGTTCCTGCCGTTCGATGACCTCGACGCGCTCGACGACATCGACGAAACGGTCGCGTGCGTCATCACCGAACCGATCCAGGGTGAGGGAGGCATCCGGGTGCCGTCAGAGGCCTGGATGCGCCGGCTCCGCGAACGATGCACAGAAACCGGCACGCTGCTCATTTTCGACGAGATCCAGACAGGGTTCGGGCGGACCGGGACGCTGTTTGCCTTCGAACGCTTCGGCGTCGTGCCGGACATTCTGTGTCTCGCGAAGGGCATGAGCGGCGGCATGCCGATGGGGGCGTTCGTCGCAAGCCGAGAGATCTTCGAGGCCTTTCGCGTCGACCCGCCGCTGAGCCACGTCACGACGTTCGGTGGTCACCCGGTGTGCTGCGCCGCCGCGCACGCCACGCTTCACACGCTGCTCGGCGAAAACCTGCCGGCTCGTGCTCTGGACATCGAGCGCCACGTCCGGTCGCGCCTGATTCACCCCGCCATCCGCGAAGTCCGCGGCCGCGGTGCCATGCTCGGCATGGAAGTCATCAGCCGAGAGATTACCGCCCGTGCCGTCGGCCTCGCCCTGGAACGCAACGTCCTCCTCGGCTGGACGCTCCACTCCGACACGCTCGTCCGCCTCGCCCCACCACTGACCATCCCCTTCGATGTCTTAGACGAGGCCCTAGACGTCATCCTAGAATCGCTCGAACACGCCCACCGAGAGGCTCAGAACGGCACACAGGTCTAAACAACCCAAGAACAAATCGCCCAGACCGGCCGGACGCTCCAAGGACAAACCGCCTAAAAAGAGCCAAACCACCCCAAAAAGGCGCATAGAAGCACAGGAGCAAAGGCCTACCCCGCCCCTCCAGAAATACCCCACCCCACCAATCACCTCCCAGCCCCTGCTCCCTCCCACCCTTCCCCCCTTTCCCCTGCTCCCTTCCCCCTTTATCCCTTCACCCTTCCAGCCCCCACTCCCTTCATCTTTCATCCTTCATCTTTCATCCTTCCCCCGCCAACCCCGACATTACCGGACCTGACGCCCCGCCACCCAAGCCAGACCCGACATGCCCCGCCCATTCATCTCATTCCTCCTGCTGCTGTTCGCCTGTTACGTTGCCGGCTGTGCGAGCGCTGAAAAACGATTCGAACAGGGAGGCGACCTCGAAGCCGAAGGCAAGTTCGAAGAAGCAGCCTACAAGTACATCGACGCCCTGCGCAAAGACAGCGATCTCGTCGATGCCAAAGCTGCTCTCCAGCGTGCCGGCGATACGGCCGTCGAGCGCCGGCTCGACGATGCCCGGCAGTTTGCTGGCTTGAGGCGCTACGAGGATTCAATGGATGAATACCTCCGCATCGACAAGCTCGTCGACGCGGCGTCTGCCGTCGCGGTTGCCCTTGCGCTTCCAGCCGATTACGACGGCCGGCGGGAGCGCGTGCAAGACGAAGCCATCGAGTATCTGATGACCAGCGCCGTCGATGCCGAGAACGAAGGCGACTACTCCGGTGCCGACCGTGCGTACTCGACCGTGCTGGAGCGCTACTCGCCTAACCCAGATCAGCGCCTCGCCGCCGAACGCGCTCGTTTGCGTCTGCTCGTCCGCTGGGCCGAGGACGATCTCGCTCGGAATCAGTTTAAGTCCGCCTACGACCGGGCCGGCCTCGTCATCGAACTCGTCGGTGGTCCTGATCAGCCGGCTGCTGATCCGGCGTTGCGCCTCCAACGAGAAGCGCTCGACAAGGGGACGCTCTACGTGGCCCTCTTGCCGGCCTGGCGCACGGACGGAGCGGCAGACGACATGAGCAGCGACTTCATGGAGGCCTTCAATGACGCGCTCCAGCTTGATTACTGGAACAATCCGCCGCTTTTCATCGCTGTTGCTGACCCGGCCTTGGTGCGCCGCAGCCTTCGGGATCTTCGCCTGCGCCGGCAGGTGCTTTCCGACCGCCAGATCGGCCAGATCACTCGGGATGTCGATGCAGACCTCGGCATGTTTGTCGAATTCGACCGCTTTACGCTACGCGAGGAGGGCGTCAAGGAACGCCAGCGCAGTGTCGAGACCTCGAACGGCGTCGATACGACCTTCACCGAACTCAAGGGCCGGCTCCGCATGACTGCGCGAATCGTCTACACGATCACCGACGAGCGAGGCCGCGAAGTCTACGAATCCCGCATCGAGGACAACGTATCCGAGAAATTCGAGCGTGGCGAATACGCCGGCAATTACCGGGATCTCAAACTCTCCCGCAGCCAGCGCAAGCTGTTCGACCAAGACCGCCTCGAAGAGGAAGAACGCGAACTCGAACGCGAACTCGTCGACAAACTCAGCCGCCGCCTGGCCAGCGCGGTCTATGATCGGTTGCAGCGAGAAGTCGAATGATCTCTCGCTGTAGTGCGCGGTATGTAGGTGTGTTGTACGTGGCCTCTTGGGTACGCACTACGAACCATGATCTACGCACCACACACCCACGTACCACGTGCTAACCTTCCACGTCCTTTCCGCGCTCGCGGCTGAACTCGATGAGGCTTTTCGTGGCCGGCGGTGCGTGGATGCTTTCTCGCAGGCGCGAGATGAACTGACGCTGGCGTTCGTCGACCCAGAAGACGACGTGCGGACGCTGCGCATCGGAGCCGGCGGGTTTCGCTTTGTCTTCGAGTCAGCGAGTCTGGGCCGGGCACGCAAGAACGTGGCGACGCTGTTCGAGCCGGCGTTTGGACGGGATGTCGCCCAGGTTGAGGTCGCCGAGCGAGACCGGATGCTGTTCGTCCGGTTCACGGATGGGTCGTACTTCCAGATCGTCCTGTTTGGCCCGAGGCCGAACGTGCTGCTTGTCGATGCAGCTGGGACCATCGAGGAGCCGTTTCTGCACACGGGGGATCTCGTGGGGCAATCGCCTCCTGCTCCCAGGCCGGCTCCTGTGGTTGAAACGTTTGAGCAGTTCGAGTCGCGCTGGCCGGCCAACCGGAAGACCGTGTCGTCCGCGTTGAGCCGGGTGATGCCCCTTTTCGATGCACAGACGGCCCGTGAGGCTGCATTCCGCGCCGAGGTTCCGGCGGACGAGCCGCCCGGGTCCGTCGAGGAATCTCAGCGCCAGCGGTTGTTCGAGGCTTCGCAGGCGTTGAGCCAAGCACTGGCCGATCCATCCCCTGTGATGTACTGGCGTGGAGCGCTCGCCGAGGGGTTTGGGCTTGTGCCGATGCAGCATCTGGAAGCTCGCGAAGAGCTGCGTGCCGAGCCGTTCGATTCGGTGGGCAAGGCATTGGGCGTGTACGCGCGCCGCCGGCTCGCCCAGGTGCGGTTTCAGGCGATGTATCAGCCGATGGAGGCCGCGCTGGCCCGCGCGGCAGGACGTCTCGAACGCCGCGCTGAGGGCATGCTGGACGCGCTCGCTCAGGAAAGCCGTGCTGGGCGTTACGAGCGCTGGGGGCACCTGTTGATGGCTGCTCCAGACGCCGGCCAACCCGCGCGTTCAGACACGATCACACTGCCCGATATCTTCGAGGCCGGCCCGGACATCACGATTCCGCTCGACGAGCGGCTCACCCTCGTTGAGAACGCGCAGCGCTACTACGCCAAGGCCAAGACTACCCGGGATGCTCGGGCACACGCCGAAGAACGGCTCGATGCCGTCGGTGCCCAGGCGGAAGAGGCGGCTCGTCTGCTCGAACAGTTGCGGTCCATTACGAGGAAGCCGGACTTGGAAGCCTTCGCCAAGGCGCACAAGAGCGATCTAGCCCGCATTGCCGGCGGTGGAGCCGTGGGAGAGGAGCAGCTTCCCTTCCGCCGGTACGAGGTCGAAGGCTACACGGTACTCGTAGGTCGGAACGCCAAAGAAAACGATGCGCTGACGCTCAAACACGCCCAGAAACACGATCTGTGGTTTCACGCGCGCGACGTGCCCGGCTCGCACGTCGTCTTGCGCCGCCCTGGCCCAACGAGCCAACCGAGCCGGCACGCCTTGGAGACCGTCGCCAGCATCGCTGCTCACTACAGCGGGGCC
>JBCDHV010000005.1:0-23166 GCA_038749615.1 Bacteroidota bacterium | reverse complement strand
GGGTTGGGAGACTCGGTTGGGATGGCCCACGTCGTCGAAATCGGCCAGACCGAAGTGGTCGTTTCTGTGCAAGGCGAGCGGTTCTTGGTACCGTTCGGTGGGCCAGTTTCCGTTGTGCAGCAATGAGATAGGGCATCTGCAAGAAAAAAAGCAGATATCGTGAGCCACTTTCTCTCGGGGATACGCTTGTGGAGCGATAACACCCTACTCCTCCTTCTCTGCTTACACGTATGTGGCTCCGCTCTGCTCTTAGAGACGAATCTGGCTTCTCGCTCACTGAACTCCTCGTTGTCCTCGTCATCATCGGGATTCTGGCCCTGCTGGCCATTCCGCGGTTTCTGAGCATCACGACGAAGGCGAAGACCTCCGAAGCCAAGGCAAACCTCTCGCATCTCTACACGCTTCAGCAGACGTACTACTTCGAGCGTGATCAATACGCAGCAGACCTGGTCACGCTTGGATTCGAGCAGCCGGTCCTGACGCGGGATGGAGGCTCGGCCTACTACGAATACGCCGTCGAGGAGGCGAGTGAAGGCGTGTTCATCGTCACCGCCGTGTCGAGCGTGGACTTCGACAAAGACGGCGTCTTCAACGAATGGGCAATCAACGAACAAAAGCAGCTAGTCGAGCGCACGCCTGATTGAGGGCTGTGCCTCTGTTCGCTTTTCCTTTCCCGTTGATCGCCACCCGCTATGGTATCCGACATCCTCAACCCCTTGCTCGGGGCCGGCCTTGCCTGGCTCATGGGAGCGTGGGTGTGCCGTCACGAGCAGGGCGGATACCATTTTTTCTCGATGCCCCTCGCTGCGTTACTCGCTTGGGTCTTCGTCTACACCGGGCAGCCGGCAGCCAACGCGATCGTTACGGCGGCCGTCCTGAGCACCGCCACCAGCATCGATGCACGAAGCAGCCGCATTCCGAACCGCCTCATGGGGGCTGCGCTGTTTCTAGGGCTTGTGCTACTCCCGTTTCAGCCTGAGCCACTGGCGGCACTGCTGGCCGCGCTAGCCGGGATAGTTGCTTTGGTTGGAGTCCGGGGTCTCGGCTACTGGATCGCAGGGCAGCCGGGCATGGGCTGGGGCGATGTCAAGCTCGCCGGCACGCTGGGGCTGCTCCTCGGGTGGTCCGCGCTCTGGGTACTCTACCTGGGGGTGCTGGTCGGTGGGAGTGCGGTGCTGATCGGGGTGATGACGCGGCGCGTGAGCCGGCAGATGCGCGTACCATTTGCGCCGATGGTAACCGCTGGCGCGGCCTGCCTCTGGATGGTGCCGGCTCTACTCCGGTGGGGGGGATGGGCATGAGCACGATGAGGTACATCGCTCAACTACGCACGCTTGCCGAGGAGCAAGGATCTGCGCTGATCACGACGCTCGTTGTGCTCACGCTGCTCACCCTGATGGTTGGGCTGGCGCTCGGCGTGTACCTGCTACAGCGCATGTACGTCCGGCTACACGTCCACGAAGCCCGTGCTCAGTACGAAGCCGAGGCCGGCGTTTTCCAAGCCATCGCTTGGCTTCAGAACGACCCGACGTGGACCGCGCGCGATACGCTCGTGGTGTTGCCGGGTGGGATGGAGGTCGAGCTGAGCGTGGAGCCGTTCGGTGGGTATCTGCTCGTGAGGTCTGTAGCCGTCGAGAGCCGGAGCAAATATGCGGCCCGTGCGCTCATTGGCGAAGTGCCTGGCGATGCGTTTGAGCATGCCCTCACCTTGTGGGATTACGAGACGCGCACCGGGCTGAGCCTGAACGGAGCCGCGAATGTGTATGGCGATCTCTCTATCGTCGCTCCCAAAGGCCGGGAGGTCGATTCGCTCGACTCGAACTTAGACGGCATAGGCTACAACGGAGAACTAATCGGAGCCGTGTATCGGTTCGATTCGCTCCAGGTGGGCTGGGATCGCACCTCCGTTGAGCGTGCCCGGTTGCTTCGCTCGGGCTTCGACCCCGGTGAAGGGGTGCCTGAGGACACGGTTGTCCAACGCCGCAGCCTCGCCGAATGGATGCCGAGCGAACTGCCAGAGACGCTCTACGAAGGCGATATCGTCCTCGATGCGGCCGACCCAGTCTTTGCGAACGGACCGCGCATTGTGACCTCGACCGGGGCGCTGACAATCGTTGGTGACGCCCAGCTTCCGAAGAACACGACCCTCATGGCTGAGACGGATCTTCGGATCGAAGATGATGTCCGGTTCGACCATGCATTGCTGCTGAGTGGCCGCTCGGTCACGTTCTCGGGCTCCGTTTTCGGAAGCGCACAGGTACTATCCGGCGACCATGTCATCGTTGCTGACTCCAGCGTGCTCGCGTATCCGTCGGCTGTCTACGTCTCAAACGCGACGGACTCGACGTGGACGGGCATCGAGGTACGGAATCAGGCCGAAGTCCACGGGACCCTGCTGTACCCTCATGTGGGCACGTCATCAAGCCCCGCTCGGACCTACAGATTAGGCCGCGTCTCGGTTGCAGACAGCGCCCTGGTCCGCGGAGGCATCTACGGGGGCCAAGAGACCGAGCTGCATGGCCGGCTGTGGGGAAGCCTCGCTGCTTTCCGGACTTATTTCTACTACGAAAGTGCACTCACGCCAGGGGTCCACAAGGAAAACTGGCTCCGCAATGCCGACATCGACCTCGGCCGCCGGCCCGTCAATTACCTGACCCCGGTGGGCTTCTCCAGCCGGCCCACATTGGGCGTGCTCGACTGGGAAGGCGTGGCGACGCCGCTGTACCAGATTCGGAGGGCCCTATGAGACGGACCTTCGCACGCATGCCGGCGACGTGGCGAGACGAGAGCGGCTTCTCCATCATCGAAGTCCTGGTAGCCTTGGCATTGCTCCTAGTGGTGCTCGTACCGCTTAGCGGGTTCGGCCTCAAGCTCATGGGCGAGCATCACAACGAGCGCCAAATCGAGGCCTTACAGCTCGCCCGCCAGGAGATGGAGCGCACCATTCTCGACGAAAGCTATCGGGACGTAGAGCGGACGACGTCTGATGAACGCTGGACGATCCGCAAGAACGTCGCGCGCCACGATGAACTCGTGCACGTGCAGGTGTCGGTTGCCCGGCAGCCGGCAGACACGGCCCTGGTGCAGCTTCAAACACTACGGAGGGCGCGATGAGCAAGATGCAAGGTTTGCCTCATGCGCGCCGTGACGACTCCGGCTTCGCGCTCGTCGAGTTGATTGTGTCGCTCTTTCTCGTGGCGCTCATGTCTGGGTTGGCCTACGGGCTCTACCTCTTTGGCATGAAGGCACAGGTGACGTGGAAGCGAGCGATTGCGCTCCAAAACGACGCCGAGTTGATCGCACACCGGGTGGAAGCCGACCTCGTCTTGAGCCGCGAAATGGCCTTCGTAGACGACAGCACCTGGGTGCTCGTCCTCCGTACGGGTGAATTGGCCCAGTATGCCCGGCGCGGCACTACGCTGTCCCGCAACGGCCGGCTCATGCACGAAGAGAACGTGCAGGTCGATGACTTCGTCCTGTTCACGGCCGATGGGGCAGGGGAGGAGACGGATGAGCGCACCTTGGGCCGGCCGGTCTGGAAAGACACCCAGCACTCCGTCAGCCTCATGGTCCAGGTCACCGCCTGGGGGCGGACGTTCGGTTGGAGCCGCACGATTGCCATGCGTCAACCCTCGGTGTGGCGCGCAACCGTAGACGAGGTGCGCCCATGAGCACGGTAGCCGTCTGGGGCACGACCTCCCAAACCAAAACCTCGTCATCGTCGAGCTCGCTGCTCACGCGGTTCCAAGGCCGTGTGTCCGATGCCGTTCGGGTCCAATTCACGCGGAGCCTCGCGGCGATGGTCGCTGCACGGTTGGCCCTCCCCGACGCGCTCCGCACGGCCCGAGCTACGACATCGAGCCGTGCCCTCCAGGGCATCATCGATCAGGTGCTCGCCGACGTGCAGCGTGGCCGCAGTTTGTCCGATGCACTGGAGAGCCACCCCAAGGTATTCGACGCGATGTACGTCGATCTCGTGCGCGTTGGCGAGGCCGCTGGTGCACTCGACGAGGTCTTGATGCGCTTGGCCGAACACTCCGAAAAGACCAGCGCCATGCGCCGGCGAGTCCGCGCAGCGCTCACGTATCCTGCTGTCATTGTTGTAATTGCGACCGGCGCGGTCGGCTTCTTCCTCGCCAGCATCGTCCCCACGTTCGCCGACATGTTTGCGCAGTTCGATGCGGAGCTGCCCGGGCCGACCCAGCTCGTCATTGGCCTGAGCGAGCTGCTCACCAGCCGGCTACTGCCGACGATGATGGTCGTCTTGGTCACGGTGCTGGGGGTGCGCTCTGGATTGAAGACTGCACGCGGCCAGCGGCTCTGGAGTGCGTTCCGCCGGCGGATTCCCGTGGTGGGTTCCCTGCTCACCAAAGCGACCCTGGCGCGGTTCTGCCACACGATGGCCACGCTGCTCAGCAGCGGCGTCTCCTTGCTCGACGCCCTTCGCCTCCTCGGCCGCTCTTCCCGAGACCGCGCCCTCGCCGACGACCTCCGCCGCGTGGCCGAGCAAGTGGCCCGAGGCGGTGCGCTGCATCGGACGATGGCCCAAAGCCGGCTCTTCCCCCCGATGGTGGTCCAGATGATGGCCGTCGGCGAAGAAACCGCCTCGCTCGACCGGATGATGGAACACGTCGGCCGGCACTACGAGCACGAAGTCGATACCGCGCTCGAAGGCTTGACCTCACTGATCGAGCCGGCGCTCATCGTGGTCATCGGCTTGGTCATCGGGAGCATCCTGATGGCGCTCTACCTCCCCATGTTCGACCTCATGAATGTGATCGGTTGATCACACAGAAGCCCTTCGTCATGTTACGCTTCCTTCTCTCTGCATTGGTCTTGGTCTTCATCGCACGCGCTGCTCAGGCGCAGCAAACAGGCGATGTTGAGGTATTGAACAAGCATGTGATTCAGCCGGAAGTGCTGCGGCCATCAAATCCGTTACAGCCCGGCGTCACGGCGAAAGGAGACCTCAGCTTGTCGCTGCCTGTGCTTACTGTGCCGGGACGAGGCGGGCTCGACTTTCAAGTGAGCCTTTCCTACAGCTCAGGGATTCGCGTTAATCAGCAGGCCGGTTGGGTAGGTCTCGGGTGGAGCTTCGATCCTGGATCAATCACGAGAGACGTGCAGGTGGCGCCGACGCAGACGGGTACGGACGTGCAGGCGGTCGATTATGCCGACTTGGGTGCAGCGATAGCGGTACAGCCAGACATGTATCAGGTATCCACGCCGGCTGGCTCCTTTGCAATGGTACGGCACCTCGAAAACGGTCCAAGCCAGACCTTCCCGCAGTCTAATGGTTTGCACGGGGTCTCGTCTTCGGATTTCTTCATCACGAAGTGGCGGCCCTGGAAGATCGAATATCAGACCGAGCAAGTCGGAGTGCCCTTTCAGGGTAGTCCAAATGCGGTCTATCGGACGTGCGAGTACGTGCCAGGATCGACCGGATGCCAGCTGAGGACAGATTACAAGGAGTTTACGCTGACCGACGAGAGCGGTACGCGTTATGTGTTCGCTGCACCAACGATCAGTACGCTCAAGGCCAAGGTCCCTGATGCGGCCAGTCAGTCGACGCACTTCTATGTCAACACGTGGCGCTTGGTCGCCATCCTAGGCTCAGACTATGCTGGGGCTGGCCTGCCAAGCCATGGCGACCCCGGATCCTGGGTCCGGTTCAATTACAGCGATGCGGTCACCGGCACTCCCAGCGATCCAGCCGCCACCATTGATCCTGCAAACCAGGAGAACGAATCCATACAGCAGATTCGCTACCTGACCAGCATCGAGACGCCGAGTCACGTGGCTCAGTTCAATGTCGACCGGCCGGCAACTGCAGAAGCGGATGAACCTTACACCACAAGTCTGAAACTAACACTTGAAGGCATCACGCTGAACCGCCGAACAGTTGGTGGTTTGCTGCCAATCCGGTATGTGGATTTCGTGTATGATGCTCAACGGTTCGAAGGGGTTGTTGGAGCACCAGACCGGAGAGGGCTTACGGAGATCCGGTACGTCGCCCGCACGGAGGCCGATGGCGTCCTTACGGCCAACGTGCTTCCAGGATTTCGCTTTGGCTACATTGATCCTCCGCCGACTGCGCCGGACCCAGAGGCAGACTACACGGACTATTTCGGCTTCTACAGCGCCTGCCACTTTGATGCGTTTCCTTGTGGTGGTACACCTCCGGAGTATACCTCCCCTGAAGGATCCTACTGGAGTTTGGAGACCATCGAGCATGCGGGTGGTGCCGTAGACAAGATCTACTACCACGCAGACGCCATCGGGACGACAAACCCGTTGGATCCCCCACTGTCCATGGTCTACCACGTGTATGATCGTGGGGACACCAATTCTGTGTCCAACACGCTGTCCTTCGATAGCAACGTGTGGTTCCAGGGAAGCCGGGTCCACAAGATCCGCCGGTATCCCCGTGGGTTGGGTGAGGCGTCTGACTATATCGAGCAGCAATTCGAGTACGGTACAGGCAGAGTCAGTGGGATTCCCAGCATGTACCTCCAAGAGTCCGTCGGGAGCCGTCTCGGAGCAAACGGCGAGTTCTACACGCAAACCTCCCGTGGGCAGGCTGCTGTGTACTATCCGTACATCCGTACGCTGAATAGCGACGGTACATCACAGACTCGGTATTTCTCTACGGATTTGACCACAGGGGTAGAGACGGTCCAAACCTTGGCCTACAGAGACGGGGTTGCGACAACGCTGGTGACGGGCAATCAGGATCTCGACTGGGGTATCGAGTGGGCAACTAGGACATACGGGACGGCCTTGACGCTCTCTGAGCGCACCTACGAGGCTTCGGGTACGCACCCAATCGCATATGCTCATCACATTCCGAACCTCTCCATCGCCATCAACTGGATGTATCAGGAGAAACCTCTGAAGGTCGTTCAGGTGGTGAAGCCTCCGAGTCATCCAAATGCGCCGTTTACTTCAACGGACTCCCTGGTCACCACCACGGTGTACAACCGAGACTTGTCGACCTATCTCGTCGACTCTCAGTCCGTTCATGCCGGCCGGGAGACGGATCCCATTCGAACGACGACGTACTTCGATTACGCTCATGACCTGTATGCCGGCATGGAGACCGCACACATGCTGCAGCAGGTGGCAAAGCAGCGCGTGGAAACTCCAAATGGTGATGTTCACCGGAGCAGTGAGACCGTTTGGACAAACGTACTCACATCATCGGGCTTGGTCTGGAAGCCGACGCAGGAAAAGGTCTGGAAGGCACCGACTCCAACCGCTACAGGCCGGTGGATTACGAGCAGCACGACGATCTATGACGGCAATGCCAATGTAGGCACGGTAAAGGACGCCTACGACCAGTCGGTAGTGCTGGACTATGACACCGAGACCGAAACGCTCGTCACGAGCGCGACGCTCGGCACACTGAACACGTCGATTGGATACGACGGCTACGGGCGTGCCACCTCAGTAACGTCGCCAGACGGGGTCACGACGGTCTACGGCTACGACTCGTTCGACCGATTGGTCAGCCAGACTGGGCCGGACGGCCTCCTCATGGAAGTGGACTATCCGGCAAATCCTTACTTCCAGCCCTATGTCTACGATGCAGTCTCTCCAGACCGACTGCTCACACGCTTGAAGCGGGGCAGTGGTCTTGCTGATCTGGTTTCCTCGGAGTTTTTTGATGGGATCGGCCGAAGCATCCAGACTCAGCAGACCTCGCACAACGGTCGGATCGTCCAGGCCATCGAATATGCGACCCCGTTTGCCACGGCTGACACCACCCGGACATGGCGTCCCTACAACGTGTCTGGGACGACGCACTCGTACGACACCTCGTTCCCTTCCCTACCGTTGGCCTTCGCCGAAGAAATTTCCTCAGCAGGAGCCGTCCAAACGGTACGTCCCATCGCGAGCAACTGGGGAGGTTTTACACACCCTGACCAATCGATTTCCTATGGGTATTTCGGTGGTGAAGTGCAGCACGAGGATGGCAGTACGATGCTTGATTTTTCATCGCATGCTGTGGTGACCGATGAAGACGGCAACCTTTCGGCCGAGTACACAGACCGATTCGGCAACACCGTGCTGAAACGGCGAACGAATCTCGGTACGCCGATCACACCCATCTCTGAAACCGCTACGGTCTCCAAGGACACCTATGGGGGTGGTTCTCAAGGCTCGTTCAGCATGCTAGGGGAGGAGAAGCTAGGAGACGACGGAGGCATCTCTCCGCAACTCGAAAACGTAGTCTGTGATGGCTCCCAGGTAGGCACGGCCTACGTGACGGTGCCGGCTTCCGGTCCGCATCAGATCGAATACGACATTGCGTTCACGAATCTCGGCGGGCTGTACGTCGGATCAGGTACGGTTACGCAATACGGAGGCGGGCCTGGCCAGGATGGCTTGATCACCCACGTAACGTCCAGTGACGGCAGCAAGGAGGGAACGTTTATCGGATACCCAGGAGAGCAATACAATATCAAGCTGTCGGCTTGTGCCGGCGGAGACTCACCTGGGCGGATCACGGTTACCGGCACGATTACGATCACCGCCGAAATAGACTTCCTCGACACGACGTTCGACTACGATGCGCTCGATCAACTCGTCTCGGTCAAGCAGCCGAACGCCAACAAGCTGAACCCGGCTACGGGTTGGGAAACAACCTACTCGTTCAACACCCTCGGCCAGCAGGTGGAGAAGACGAGCGCGGACATGGATGACCCTGTCGAGAGCCGGTATGACGACGCGGGCCGCATCCGAGCGACGCTCAATGACACGTTGGTCTTCTACACGAAATACGATGTCTACGGTCGCGTAATCGAATCGGGCCGGATCGGAACGCCGGCATTCGGGGGAGGCACGGCCGAAGCGTTCTTCAACAACGCGCCAGTCCACACCGATCTCAGCTGGCCGTCTTCCTCCGTACCCAGAGAGGAGGTGGTCTACTACACGTACAACAGCACAAAGGCGCTGCTGGACGAAGCCGTGTACGAAATTGACTGGCAAGACGATGTCTGGGGCCGGCAGCAATACGTCTACGACACCTCGGCACGCCTCGAGCACGTCGATGTGTGCAACGAAGGCACCTACGATGGGACGACGTTCAGCTGTACCGGCCTCGAAAAGCGCATCGCGTATGCCTACGACCGGCAAGGCGCCCTTCTGGAACGGCACGTAGAAGCGATCGGCAGCGATGGGACGAAACTCTACACCTGGAACGACTACGACGCTGCCGGCCGAATGTCGGCCCTGCGCACCAATGGGGAGATCAACATCAAATTGGGCTCGGCAACAACCTGGGAGGCCGAATACGTCTATGACGGCATTGGCCGGCTGGAGACGCTGAGGTTGGGCTGTGGCACAGGCGGGACGTGTTCTCCTGCACAAGAGGTGGATTACAGCTACGACGACCGTGACCGGATCACGGCCATCAACCAACCGTCGGCCGGCGTACCTCGCCCTGAATTGGCCGGCAGCGACGTGTTCTCCATGCGTCTGACCTACGATGTCGCATCGGTGTACGCACCGGCAAACACAGCCATCCGCAAGAACGGCAACGTGGCGGCTATCGAGTGGTGGACGAGTGGTAACACGGCGGTCGAGTACGGCCTGACGGCGGAGTCGCACGCGATGACGTTCGGCTACGACGGGGTCAACCGGCTCATCTCTGCCGATTACCAGATCTACGACACGGGAACCTCCCAGTGGATCGACAACGACGCCTTCGATCTGGCCAGCGTCAGCTATGATGCTAACGGCAACATCACGGGGCTCGGCCGGCACAAGCCGAAAGGCCAAGGAGACACGAGCCAGCCGCTCGACGATCTCGACTATTTCTACCCGGAGCAGAACAACCGGCTCGATTCCCTCTCGATCAGCGGAGAAGGGACGGCGTTCGGCTACGACGCGCGCGGCAACATGACCGAGGGCCGCAACGGGATGTCGTTCACGTATAACTCGGCCAATCTGCCGACCCGGGTGACGCGCCGCGCCTTCTCGCTCCCGGAAGGCGATACACGGGACCTGATCACCACCTACCGCTACGATGCGACCGGCCAACGCATCTACAAGCGGACTGATCAGCACGACTACATGGTGGATCAAAACGGTGACCTGATTGGATCGGTAACGGTCACCGCGGGGGACGAATACCACTACCTCCGTGAACCATCGGGGACCGTGTTAGGCCTCTACGTCAAGCCTCCGAACGAGCCCCTCCGGCTCCTGCATTTCAACGTCGTTTCGGGGGCTGAGGTCATCGGGACCATCAACTATCCGGCTCCGCCGCAGGCTCCCTGAGCCCCTCTCGTCTCGCCCCTTTCTTTTCTGCACGTACCCCTGTTGCCATGTCGGCTCTTCTGTCCGTACGCGTTGCTCGCGTCGCTGCCTTCGTTTCGTTTCTTTCGTTCCTGGTCATCTCGGTGGCCGGCGTGAGGTCGCCAATCGTGGCACCCAACGCGCCTACGTTGGATGGGCCGGCCGACGGTGCGATAGCGCAGATGCCCTCCGTGCAGTTTACGTGGCATACCGAAGGCGCAGAGCAGCCCAATGCCTACGAGTTTCATCTTGCCCCGGACCCGTTCTTCGAGGACACAACGGTGTACGTATCGACCGGCAACGAATACCGGACCGTGACCAACACCCACCTCGACTATGGCACACAGTACTGGTGGCGTGTGAGGGGACGGAGCGGGACCGGGCCGAATTGGACCTACACCGATTGGCAAAGCCGGACGATGACGACGAGCGTCGAGCCCATCGGGAACGTCATCGCGACGGTGAGTGGGGATTCGCTTGGCTATTTCTCGCTCGATTCGCTCCGCGTGCATTGGAACGTAGCGGGTGGCCCGGTCGATACGTTCAACGTTCAGGTCTTGGTGGGGGGGACGGCATACGAAGACACGACCTTCGCAAATGATGGGAGCACAAACATATTGCTCACGGGGCTTGGATTGCCGTGGGACGTGAACTTTCAAGGCCGGGTCGAGGCCCGCAATGCCACCAGTTCAGAATGGCACGGGGACAACGAACGCACGGCGTTCCACCCTCGCCCGAGGTTGCAAACCCCATACGATGGGCACGACGTCTCCAACGAAGGGGGCGTGGATCTGCAATGGGAAATTCAAACTGGATGGCCTGTAGACCAATACGTCGTTCAGGTGGCGCTCGATGATGTGTACCAACACGTGGTGATACAGGACACGGTGGCTGGCGACCCAACGAAGTTGCTTCGGCACTCGACGACGCACACCGTGCAGGGCCTCGAATACAACCAGATCTACTGGTGGCGGGTCAAGAGCATCAATTGGGCTGGCGTCAGCGAGTGGAACTACGGCCCCGACAGCTTTACGACCGAGCCTGAACTCCCGGCAGCTCCTGTTCTCTTGCATCCCTTCGACGGTGCGCAGGACGTGGCAAACGGAGGCCAGTTCGAGTGGGACATCGATGCCGGAAGTTTTGTCGATGGGTTCGACTTGGAGGCCTCGCAGGATTCCACATTTGCGAGTGTGAACTCGACCCGCTCGACTTCGGGAAGCGTTACCGTCGCGTCCATCTATGCGCCGAACTGGGAGACCGTGTATTGGCGCGTCCGCGCCAGCAACTCAGCCGGCGATGGGCCCTGGTCAGAGGTCTACACGTACCAGACTGCGTATACCTCGAGTCCGCGTGCTCCAGTCCTTGTAGCCCCTTCCTGGAATTCACCGGACCACCCCGTCTCGGGGACCGTGCTGACGTGGACGGCCTACACACCGCCGAGAGCCCCAATCGAGAAGTGGCGGGTTGTTGTCTCAACGCACCGTAAGTGTTACAACAGTGGGCTCGTCATCGATACGACCTTTGCGGCTGATCATACCGTAGACGCACCGGATGGGACGTTCATTGCCAACGGTCTGGATTATGACCGGCAACATTGCTGGAAGATTTACGCGATCAACAAGAAGACGACGGCCTCGGGAGTAGGAAGCAGACGGAGCTATTTCTACACGGAGGAGGAGCCAGACATCACGCTGACGCAGCCTCGGGACGGCCTCTACGTCAGCGCGACCGACCCCGTGAGCTTCGCCTGGACCATCGACTCCACGATGACGGCCAACGCCTACCAGGTCCAACTCTCCGGTGCCGCCGGCTACGACTCGACGCTCGTCGACACGATGCTCGCCGGCGGGCCCTCGCAGAGCGTTGTCCTCGACGACCTCGGCCACGACCAGACGCTCTTCTGGCGCGTCCGTGCCGTGCTGCCGACGGACACCACCGGCTGGTCGAGGACCTGGATCCGCACGCTGCCGCTCCTTCCCGGTGCTCCCCTCGCCCTCACGCCGGCCGACAGCGCCACCGGCGTACGTGCCAACAAGACGCACCTCTCCTGGCAACCCGGCTCCGGCGGCTTGCCGGCAGCCTACGAGCTCGAAGTCGATACCGATACCACGTTCTCGGCTCCGCTCGTGAGCTACACCGGGGCGAGTGAACTGAACAAGCACCACGGCTTCCTCCAACTCCACCTCGCTCACGGCACCGACTACGTCTGGCGCATCCGGGCACGCAACGCCGCCGGCTTCAGCGTCTGGACGACGAGCCGCTTCACCACGCGCCCGGCACTGGCCGCGCCTGAGCTGATCGCGCCTGAACACGAGAGCCTCGCCAGCGAGCCGGCTCCGCGCCTGAACTGGCAGGATACCTACTACGAGACCGGCTACGAAGCCCACCTGGCTACCGACAGCCTCTTCACGGCCTTTGCGGCGGGCTACCCGGACACGAGGGCACGCAACGTCCACTACTCGGAGCCGGACACGCTGGAAGCACCGACGTACTACTGGCGCGCACGGGCCTTCAACGACACGACGCAGAGCGCGTGGTCCGAGGTCTGGCGCTTCTACACGCCGGGGCAGGGGAGCCCGAGCGACCTGCGGCCCCACGCCGGCTCGCACCCGTCCGACTCGCTGCTCTCGACCGCCGGCCTCGCGCTCTCCTGGCAGCCGGCCGACACGCTGAGCTACGTCTACGATGTCCAATTCTGGGCCGACGGGCAGATGCCGGGCTCGCTGCTCGACCTCGCCGGCACGACGGGCGAGCCGAACGCCTCACCGCTCTTGCTCGACAGCCTCGGCGTGAGCCTGAGCGAGGGCACGACGTACCGCTGGCGCGTACGCGGCCGGGCCGACTCGTCGCACACCAACTGGGCCACGGCCTACTTTCTGACCGCCGGCGCGGAGCACCTGCCCACGCTCGTCACACCGGCCGACGGCGACACCGGCGTCTCGCCCGACGTGATCTCCTTCACGTGGCAACCGGTAGCCAACCCGCCGGCCGGCACGCTCTACGAACTGCAAATCCTGGACGCCGGCACGCCGCTGATCTACCGGAGCGGCCTGACGGAGTCGGACACGACCTACCTCTACGACGACACGATCGTCGACCTGCTCGCACCGACGTCGAGCTACGCGTGGCGGATGCGCGCCTGCATCACGGTCTGCGATCACGCCTCGGGTACAACCTACCCGTGGACGGCTCCTCACGCGTTTGAGACGCTACGCGAGGCTCCGCTGCTGCTCGGCTTGAAAGACAACGCCGACTACGTGCAGGCCACCTGGACGAGTGGTGCCCCAACGGACACGACGACAGTAGCCTTCTTCGCCTGGACAACGGACCAGCAGGCGACCGCCTACCGTCTGCAACTCGCACCCGAGCAAGCCGGCGGCAGTGCCGACTTCACGCAGCCGTGGCTGGAGCAAGAACTGACGACGTGGACGAGTCAGCCGGCCTTGGAAGACTGGTTGGACAACGCCTCGATGTTCCACCAGGCGCTCGTCGGCGACCCGACACGCACGGACGCGGCCGGCTATTTGGTCGAGTCGGTGCCGATGGGCACGCGGATGCAGTGGCGGGTGCGCGCCGAAGGTCCGGGCTGGGCGAGCGCGTGGTCGCAGCCGAAGGGCTTCGAGACGGAGCCGGCGGTGGTGAGCCGGCACTACTTTGTCAAGGACCATCTGGGCAGTCCGAGAGCGGTGGTCGACGAGACGGGGCAAGTGGTCGAGTACCGGGACCACTATCCGTTCGGCTTAGAGATGCCGGGTCGGACGTACGTGAGCGGTGTGGAGTCGCGGGAGAACTTCACCGGCCATGAGCGAGACACCGAGACTGGACTCGTCTATGCCGGCGCGCGATACCTCGACGCCGAGGTTGGCTTTTGGATTTCAATTGACCCAATGCAGGCTCAGTTTCCAGAATGGTCTCCCTACAACTATGTGATGAACAATCCTTTGCGCTACATTGATCCAGATGGATTAGACCCTGACTCTCTAAATTCTGAAGTCTTGATAGTCGCGAGAGAAGAAGGAAGCAAACTCAGTGGGGATTTTGGTCATATGGACCTAAGGGTATCTAATAGTGATGGGAGCTATACTGTGATCTCATTCGCGCCACTAAACCAGGATGGAGCCACAGATTCAAAAGCAGCGGCTGGAATGAATGTCCCCGGGAAAATTCTGATTTACAATGATGGGAAAGGTCCACCTGCCAATACGAAGGTTCACAGGATACCGACAACTCAGGACCAGAACGAAAAGATCGTACAGTATGCTAACTCAATGAAAAGAAGAGTAGACTCAGGAGAAGTCGAATATTCGCTGTACTCAAATAGCTGTGTAAACATGTGTGTTAACATACTGAACGATTCAGGCAGTGGCGTACGTGTTCCGGAGGTTCACGGAGTTGTTTTACCGAGTCAGTGGGCCGATCAACGCCCTTTCTCATCGAATTCTGGGTATAGTGGTACTGCGCCTGCCGACGCGCTGCGTGTACAGATTGGCCTTCCCGTGGTCGCTCCGAAACAGAGATAAAAACTGTCCAAATGAACTCAAGGCAGAAAATTGCAGTAACCATCGGTGCGATTATTTGCACGACACTTCTGGCATTGCTGTCATTTGTGTGGCTTGAACGGAATCCGTGGGTATATAGACCTGGCGGTATTGTGAGTTGTGTAGTTGATTCTGTTGATATTGAGATTAAGCTCGCTCGTCCGATTCAAAGAGAAGGAAGAATTCCATATTACGAGATGGCTGGCAAGTTTTCAGTCTCGAAGGCCCATCTACTATCCAGTAAGCTGGATTTGTATCATCGTGGGACACCATTAAATGCATATGTTGGGACGATGATTGGTAGAGATCGCAGGGCTTATACTCTGACTAACGACGCTGTGTTAATATGGACCAGCAACGAACCCATTGAGCCTGAAGCGTTATCCTGTGGACCGGCCTCAGAATTCTGATTTGCCAGTCTGTATGAGTACTTTGGGCCAAAGTGAAAACCCATCGTCTGAGACGGTGGTGATATCCGTAAGGCTCTGCCGTTGATAGGCCAGCGAGCCGAACCGAGGTTAGCTATTGGGCGAGAGCGCCCTATCCTATTGTGCGTAGCGCAAAGAGGGTGAGGTTGTACGCAGAGGCGCCTCTAGCGTCGGAGCGAATCCACCACCTTTGGTGTTGGTCCTTCAATACTCTGATGAGTCGATGTTCTTGAAAGGATAATTGTGCATCTTTACGCAGATATGATGCTGGGAGAGGGAGTTGTTTTACAGTATGGGAGAGTGAGCCCTGGCGAAAAGATAGTCCTGGTTAAGCCGGCGGAGTGGCCGACTTCACGCAGCCGTGGCTGGAGACCGAACTGACGACGTGGACGAGCCAGCCGGCCTTGGAAGACTGGTTGGACAACCCGTCGATGTTCTACCAAGCGCTCGTCGGCGACCCGACACGCACGGACGCGGCCGGCTATTTGGTCGAGTCGGTGCCGATGGGCACGCGGATGCAGTGGCGGGTGCGTGCCGAGGGTCCGGGCTGGGCGAGCGCATGGGCGCAGCCGAAGGGCTTCGAGACGGAGCCGGCGGTGGTGAGCCGGCACTACTTTGTCAAGGACCACCTGGGCAGTCCGAGAGCGGTGGTCGACGAGACGGGGCAAGTGGTCGAGTACCGGGACCACTACCCGTTCGGGCTGGAGATGCCGGGTCGGACGTACGTGAGCGGTGTGGAGTCACGAGAGAACTTCACCGGTCATGAGCGAGACACCGAGACCGGACTCGTCTATGCCGGCGCGCGGTACTACGACCCGGTCATAGGATCTTGGACGGGAATTGATCCCTTGGCCGATGATCTGATCGAGTGGTCCCCATACCTGTACGCTATGAACAATCCGCTTCGGCTTGTGGATCCTGATGGGCGTGCACCCGTTGATACATTGATATACGATGGTCGCGGTACGGAGCACGAGGTGTACTACGCAGAAAGTGAAAGTGACTACGCTGCTGTGATTATGAAAGACGGTTCGGTTATCGAGGTTTCCCCCGATGTCCTGCAGCTTCCTCTTCAGGGCCCACAAGGACCTTACGTCACGGATGGTTCGCGATCCTCAGGTAATCCGGCTGGGACAATAGCTCAAAGTGAGGCAGCGCATCCTGCCACAAGAACTGCGATTCGCGCAGGTGGTCATCCAGGCCGGTCAGCGACTGGTCAGGGAACGATAGACTTAAGTATACCTGTCAGGCTTTCCGAACGTACAGCGACCATACCCAAAGGGTATCGCGGTCCACTTCATCCTGGAGTCAAGCAAAGGCACAGGACTACCACCCATCGTCACCAGACAAAGGCAACCAAACGCACGGCTTCGAAGGCTAAAGGGGGCGGAATCGCTAACGCCGAAGCTGCTAGCGATATGAACATTGGAGTTGCGATCACCAAATCTCCAGAAAACGGGTCCATGCAGGCTTGGCTCAGACCTGGAGGACGTAGTCGCTACCAGCCTATAGGGGCGCTTCAGCTACTTGGACTCTATTCCCAGAGCTTCCCAGCGGCAGTAGATGCCGTAAATCAACTTCGTTAATTTGAGAAAATGTTGCCATGCAGCCGATCATAACCGTTTTCCTGATCATGGGGGGAGTATTGGTGTTGTCAGGGTGCGAACGAGATGTTTCTGACATTGAACCTGACATTTGGTCCAACTTCCAAATGAAACTCGTAAAAGGATCTACGTTCAAGAGCCAATCGGACTCTATTGAGTTTGAACTTTTTTCCGGATTCGACAACGTAATCAAGCAAGGAGAGACGATATATCATCTCACTGACATGGGACTTGGAAGCCTGTTGCTGAAGGATCAAGACGAATCAGAATGGATCCAGCCAGGTTGGTTTGTCAAGAATGAAACAGACTATTTCATCTACAGAGGTAACTACCTATACAGTCATCGTAGGCCCGGCGTTGCGGTCGTGAAGCTGGGCCCGGGCATTGCTCCGATAAGAGGTGTATGCGTCGGATATGATGACGAGTACATCGTTGTCGAAAGTCCTGACACGACGCAGTATTTCAATTATAAGTTTGAAAGCGTTGCCCTCCCAAACCGCGATTTACTCTGTAGCATTGGTCCGGATGACTTGATTCGCTAGAGCACAAGACTCAGTTTTTTGTAGATCGTCCTGATTTATGAAGACAGACTCTGTAACGTGAAAACCCCACGGTCTGCAACAGCGCTGATGTCTGTAGGGCTCTGTTTCATTTTTCCGGCATTGTAGGTTTACGCAGATCTGCTCGCACCGACGTCGAGCTACGCGTGGCGGATGCGCGCCTGCATCACGGTCTGCGATCACGCCTCGGGCACGACCTACCCCTGGACGGCTCCCAATGCGTTCGAGACGCTACGCGAGGCTCCGCTGCTGCTCGGCTTGAAAGACAACGCCGACTACGTGCAGGCCACCTGGACGAGCGGTGCCCCGACGGACACGACGACGGTGGCCTTCTTCGCCTGGACAACGGACCAGCAGGCGACGGCCTACCGGCTGCAACTCGCACCCGAGCAAGCCGGCGGAGTGGCCGACTTCACGCAGCCATGGCTGGAGACCGAACTGACGACATGGACGAGCCAGCCGGCCTTGGAAGACTGGCTGGACAACCCGTCGATGTTCTACCAAGCGCTCGTCGGCGACCCGGCCAGAAGTGATGCGGCCGGCTACTTGGTCGAGTCGGTGCCGATGGGCACGCGGATGCAGTGGCGGGTACGCGCCGAGGGTCCAGGCTGGGCGAGCGCGTGGTCGCAGCCGAAGGGGTTCGAGACCGAGCCGGCGGTGGTGAGCCGGCACTACTTTGTCAAGGACCACCTGGGTAGTCCGAGAGCGGTAGTGGACGAGACGGGGCAGGTGGTCGAGTACCGGGACCACTACCCGTTCGGCTTGGAGATGCCGGGTCGGACGTACGCGAGCGGCGTGGAGTCACGGGAGAACTTCACCGGCCATGAGCGAGACACCGAGACCGGACTCGTCTATGCCGGCGCGCGGTATCTCGATCCTGTGACTGGGACATGGGGAAGCCTGGATCCCTTGGCAGAGAAGTATCCAGGTTGGAGCGCCTACAACTACACTCTTAATAACCCTGCCAGACTGACGGATCCAGACGGCAAATCACCGGTGGACACACTGATCTACTATCAAAAGTCAGACACTTATTATTACACACCAGAAGGGAGTGACTATGTGGCATTCATTGACAATAGGGGTGACATAACTGAGCTTCCACCAGCAAAAATATTGGATATGTCCTTGACTAACACAACTGGATCTGCTAGTATTTCAGACGCGGAAAGAAAATCTGGTGTGCCAACAGGTACCGTGGCTACCGGACATGGTCCTGCACCTGGTGCTGACGCATTCACGCTTACTGGCGGCGACATCACAAGTCTGGAAGCAAAGGCTGTTCGCCGCGACAAGACCGTGCGAATAGATATCAAGGCCGTTTATCCTGGTCGGAGAGGTTCAAAAGCTGAGCACACACAAATTTCAAAACCAGTTACCAGCGGCGAGAGTGCGGGTGGCGGTGTGCTCAGTCTCTTGAACTTTTCAGCAATTCACAATTCTACCGAGTATACCTCTGTCTCTAAGAATGGGTCTCGTTATCAGGCTTACTACAAGGCTGGAGCTAGCGGTAGGTACGAGCGGATATCTGGACCGCAGTTCTTAGGGCTGATTGCCAACGACCGCGCCGGCGCTCGGAGTACATTTAACCACTTACACGGTCTTAGGCTCTTAAAATAAATGGATATGGGTCAGAAGACGATAGTTGTAGGAAAAGTAGGGCTTGTGATTTTAGCGCTTTCTGCTGCCTCACTAGGGTGCGGAGGTAATCTGGATAGCGCAAAAGGCAATGGGTCTCAACAGATGCCATGGACAAACTTTGAGGCTCGGCTTCTTCCTGATGGTAGAATCTACTCTGAGATTGACTCTATTGCAATTGATAATATTGCAGGATTTGACCTTTTGGTTAGAACAGAAGTGGGTTATGCGGAGGCGGATACAGGAGGAGCAGTGTACAGCTTCTTGACGAACCGTACCTCGGCTACCGTAGAGACTATCAGTCTTGGAGGAAGAGAAACGCTCGCCGGACAAGTTTTTTACAACGAGGACGGATTCTTTGTGTTAAGGCGGACTTGGTATAACCAGATGGACACACTGGGGTTCGCATTATCTGACATAGTTGGGTCGTCGAGGCGGGTGACGGGGTTCTGTGTCGGTTATTCCTCAGATGTCGTCATGGTCTATGATGGGAATAATAAGAATTATTACAACTATGGGTTGGACGTGGTGTCCTCTGATACCACGTTAGACTGCTCGCCAGAACTTGAAAAACTTACCTTGTTCTAGGATTCTGGCCCAAGGGTGGCTAGAGGCAGGTTGATCTGTGCAAACCAGGAGTACAACAGAATAATGATACCCACGTTAGGCTAACAGCCACCCGTCGGACGGGAGCCTGCATCACGCTCTGCGATCACGCCTCGGGCACGACCTACCCCTGGACGGCTCCTCACGCGTTTGAGACGCTACGCGCGGCTCCGCTGCTGCTCGGCTTGAAAGACAACGCCGACTACGTGCAGGCCACCTGGACGAGCGGTGCCCCAACGGACACGACGAAGGTGGCCTTCTTCGCCTGGACGACGGACGCACAGGCGACGGCCTACCGGCTGCAACTCGCACCCGAGCAAGCCGGCGGCAGTGCTGACTTCACGCAGCCGTGGCTGGAGACCGAACTGACGACATGGACGAGCCAGCCGGCCTTGGAAGACTGGTTGGACAACCCGTCGATGTTCTACCAAGCGCTCGTCGGTGACCCGAAACGCACGGACGCGGCCGGCTACTTGGTCGAGTCGGTGCCGATGGGCACGCGGATGCAGTGGCGGGTGCGCGCCGAGGGTCCGGGTTGGGCGAGCGCGTGGGCGCAGCCGAAGGGTTTCGAGACCGAGCCGGCGGTGGTGAGCCGGCACTACTTTGTCAAGGACCACTTGGGCAGTCCGAGAGCGGTGGTCGACGAGACGGGTCAGGTGGTCGAGTACCGGGACCACTACCCGTTCGGCTTGGAGATGCCGGGTCGGACGTACGTGAGCGGTGTGGAGTCACGGAAGAACTTCACCGGCCATGAGCGAGACACCGAGACCGGACTCGTCTATGCCGGCGCGCGGTATCTCGATCCGGTTATTGGGTTGTGGCTGGCCATGGATCCGATGGAAGAATACCCAAGTCCATTCACTTATGTAGGAAACAACCCGGTCTCTCTGGTCGACCCGACAGGGATGATGTCATCTCAACCAAGATATTTGAGTACAGTGTACGTGGATGAAAACAATAAAGTTATATATGACGACGGGATAGACAATGGTCTAGTCGTTCACACTACCTCAGAAGTGGTTGATGAGCATACAGTAGGCGGCATGGTTAATTGGACGCGTGTAAAGATGGACAAGCGGAGCACAACTGAAGTGACCGACCATGCATTGCTTTCTAGGTGGATGAATTCTGTCGCGCAACAGCTCGTTGATCAAGGATATATTGTTAAGCAGGATAGAACTACTGGGGAGTTTCACATATCAGAACCAATGGGGGTAGCAGAAATGACTGCCCTAACTCTCGGGCCTTTTGCGATATCTAGGTTATTTTCTGGTTTTGGAGCACTCGCCTCAAGAATGAGAATTGGGCATACAGTCCAATTTGGAAGAGTGCCAGAACAGACTTATCACGCATTTAGACACGTAGACAAGGCCGGACTAGATCGGACCGCAGTGAAAAAGGTTATATTAGACGTGCTTGCTCGGGACAAGAATGGAGCGAACTTAGTTGTCGGAAAGGGCAAAATGTTCTCCGCCAAGGTTGGAAACACACCAATCGAATTCCGGGCGTTCTTGCTACCAAATGGTATTATCAATGTTGGGAGGATTACCCTTGTGCCGTAAACCAGACGAACGAGAACGAAGATTGCTTGACTTTCTCGAGAAAAGAGCATCTCTGAATATGGAAGATTCTTGGTTGGATCGGCTTATCGTGTCTGAAATGGACGACGGAGGAATGGGTAGCTTGAGGTTGCTGCCAAATGGTCGAGCTTTATCCCCTGAAACCAAGTTTGGCCGGGTAGCATCTTCGGTTGAGTTTAGTGATGCTGATGGAATAGAAGTCAGCGCAGCACTTTATCTGGACGACACGGGAACACCTTTCGAACTAGATATCTGGAAAGCCGATTTCTCAAAGCTTAGAAGGATTCCAGATAAGTTCGGATGAGAGAAGTTCTTCCTCTATACTCTCCTGCTGCGGGAGTGATTGGCTATGCTGTGATATGTTATTCAAGCTGAATTTTTGCACAAATCCTGCGGCAAGATATCGAGAAAAGAGTGTCATCTGTTCGTTCCAATGGATCCTGGTATCACGTACTCGGAGGTTTGTGTCGCGAACAATCTCAATCCTAGGTAAGACGTTGCTCACACTCAGTAAATGCTGATGCGAATTACGAGCAGGCCATTTGGACAAGCGGTGCCCCGACGGACACGACGACAGTGGCCTTCTTCGCCTAGACCGCGGACCCGCAGGCGACGGCGTACCGTCTGCAACTAGCACCCGAGCAAGCCGGCGGAGTGGCCGACTTCACGCAGCCGTGGCTAGAACGAGAACTCACGACGTGGACGAGCCGAGAGGTCGCGTGCATCTCTGCTTGGCTCCGAAAGCGATGGAGGCCACGAGCTTATGAGACGACTGCAGCCAGGAAGGCTTGTGGCGAGAGAATGAGGATGTCCCTGAACGGGTGCAGTACCAACAGATCTTGATCTCCCGAAACGAGGTACTCGGCTTTGCCGGCTACGGCTAGTTCAAGAAACTTGTCGTCTTTGGGATCTCGGCACGCAGCGATCCGCTCGGACGGCTCTATCCACTCCCCCAGTGTCATTAGGCGAGACGTGAATTCCGCTTTTGATCCGGCGGAGAGATAGCGTTGAAGGTGCGGCCGGTCGAGCACGTCGGCTAGTTCCGCGTACGTAGCCTTGGAGAGAAGAAGCTGTTGTGTCCGCACCGCATAGTCAACGGCTTTTCGAGAGGTACCCTTCGGACTCAGAGCGGCACTGATCAGAACGTTAGTGTCGAAGACGACGCGGGTCACGCTGTTCTGGTTCAAGAGGTTTCCCCTGCTCCGGAGGACACGTCTTTGCGCCTCGTAGAGCTACGGAGTTCCGCGTCGCGTTCCTCATCGATCTCTTGAAGCAAGTCCCGGAGCTTGTCCTCGGTGAGCCCGCGTGTTTGAGCTTCCTTGCCCATTTCGTCCATCACCGCCATCAACGAATTGGCTGCGGCCTCGCGAGCGCTTGCACGCCCCTGGGCAAGCACACTCTCGAAGGCCGAGCGGGCAAGTGCTTTCTCTTCGTCGGAGGCGTCCCGGTAAGCTTGCGCGGTGACAGGATCGACGCGCAGCGTGACTTCTGATAGAGGGGTACGCATGAGTCTGCTGGTAGCATTGAGAATATCTAGGGCATTAGTACGCTAGTTGCTCCGCAGGGTTCAAGCGCGAACTTGCTCGTAGATCTGGGGCTTGTCCTGCTTGGTCTGAAAGACAACGCCGACTACGTGCAGGCGACCTGGACGAGCGGTGCCCCGACGGACACGACGACGGTGGCCTTCTTCGCCTGGACGACGGACCAGCAGGCGACGGCGTACCGGCTGCAACTCGCACCCGAGCAAGCCGGCGGAGTGGCCGACTTTACGCAGCCGTGGCTGGAGACCGAACTGACGACGTGGACGAGCCAGCCGGCCTTGGAAGACTGGCTCGACAACCCGTCGATGTTTCACCAAGCGCTCGTCGGCGATCCGACACGCACGGATGCGGCCGGCTATTTGGTCGAGT
>JBCDHV010000004.1:0-23999 GCA_038749615.1 Bacteroidota bacterium | reverse complement strand
GTCGAAGACCTGCCGTACACGTTTCCGAGCGTCGAACTGCTGATCGACGACTCGGACGAGCAGGCCCCTCTGGACTACGACCAGCTCGAGGAAAACAAGCAGGTCCTCGAAGACACGCTGGCGACCTACAAGATCGAGATCACGAGCATCAAGGCGATCGTGGGCCCAACGGTCACGCTCTACGAGCTCACGCCGGCTCCAGGCGTCAAGATCAGCCGCATCAAGTCGCTCGAAGACGACCTGGCCATGGCCATGGCTGCCCGAGGTATCCGGATCATCGCGCCGATTCCGGGCAAGTCGGCCGTGGGCGTTGAGATTCCGAACCGCAACCGCGAGTTGGTCCGGATCTACAGCTCGATGAACACCGAGCGGTTCAAGAACTCGAAAATGTCGCTCCCCATCGCCATCGGGAAGACCATCGAGGGCGAAGTGTTCGTGCAGGATCTCGCCAAGATGCCCCATTTGCTCATTGCTGGGGCCACGGGGTCGGGTAAATCGGTGGGGATCAACAACCTGATCGTCAACCTGCTCTACTCGTGCCATCCCTCGGACTTGAAGTTCGTAATGATCGATCCGAAGAAGATCGAGCTTCAGCAGTACGCGCGGATCTACTCGCAATTCATCGCGATGCCGGAGACGAGCGAGGATCCGATCACGACCGACTTCAACCAGGCGCTCTACGTGCTGCGGAGTTGCCTCAAGGAGATGGAAGAGCGCTACGACCGGCTCTCGGAAGCCGGCGTCCGGGGCATTAAGGAGTACAACCAGCGCGTCAAGCAAGGCCGGCTCAAAGCTGACGACGGGCACCGGCACCTCCCATACATCGTCGTGGTCATCGACGAGTTGGCCGACCTCATGATGACCGCCGGCAAAGACATCGAGGCCCCGATTGCCCGGTTGGCCCAGATGGCCCGCGCGGTTGGGATTCACTTGGTTGTAGCCACGCAGCGGCCCTCGGTCAACGTCATCACGGGTCTCATCAAGGCGAACTTCCCATCGCGGGTAGCTTTTCAGGTCGCGTCCGGCGTGGATTCGCGGACGATCATGGACATGAACGGGGCCGAACAGCTCGTCGGCAATGGAGACCTGCTCTACATGCAGGGAAGCCGCATCGTCCGGTTGCAGTCTCCGTTCATCTCGCTCGATGAGGTCGAGGACATCACCGCGTTCATCGCCTCCCAGCCTGGGCACGGCCCCTACCTCCTCCCTGCCGTCGACGACGACACGGACGACGGCCCTGGCCCGAGCTCAGACCCCAGCGACCGAGACGCGCTCTTCGCCGAGGCCGCCCGCGTCATCGTACGCAGCCAGCAAGGCAGCGTCTCCCTCCTCCAACGCAAGCTCAGCGTAGGTTACGCCCGCGCCGCCCGCATCGTCGATCAGCTCGAAGGTGCCGGCATCGTTGGTCCTTTTGAAGGCTCAAAGGCACGTTCCGTATTGGTGGCGGACGAAAACGAGCTAGAAGGGATGTTGTGAGTGGTGTTTGGTGTTCAGTGTTTAGTGTTTAGCGCTGACTGAGCGAGCCGACAGTATCGGCGTGACTCAAGGTCGAGTAAGTCTCTGCCTCGAAGACTGCTCTAAACCTGATTCGAGATCTAAACACTAAATACCAAACACTAAACACTCGCGCGAAGCGCACCTTCTAAACAATTCGTTGCTGCGTCCGTCAAACGCTACGTCTACCAACAGCAAACGCGGCCGTGAGCAACACCAAGCCCTGCGCATTCTGCCACGAGGACATCCTCTCGCGTGCTCGAAAATGCAAGCACTGCGGCGAGTGGCAACCCGGCGACCAACTGCCGGCAGAGCGGACCATCCGCCTCAGCATTGACCCTGAAGCCCACCTTCGGGAGCGTCTGGGGACCCGATACACCCTACTCGGCGAGATTGGCCGGGGTGGGATGGGCATCGTGTATCGCGCCCGCCGGCACGAGGCGGAGTCGCTGATGGCCCTCAAAGTGTTGCCCCCGCACTTGCTTACCCCGGCAGATCGCGACGAATACGTCGAGCGGTTTCGCCGAGAGACTGAGGCTCTGCAGAGCCTACCACCGCATGAGCATGTCGTCCGCGTATACGAATCTGGGGAAGTCGATGGCTACCCGTACATGGAGATGGAGCTCGTCGAAGGCCGGCCGCTCGATCAACTCCTGCGCGAGGAAGGTCCGCTCCCGTTTGAGCGTGTGGTCACCCTTGGTGCTCCCCTGGCCCGAGCCTTGGCCCATGCGCATCGGCACGAGATCGTGCACCGGGATGTGAAGGCCTCGAACATACGGGTGACCGACGAAGACCGGCCCGTCCTGCTCGATTTCGGGATCGCGCGGCCGAAGCATACGCATACGCTCACGCAAAAAGGCACGGCGCTCGGAACGCCTCAGTACATGAGCCCGGAGCAGGCCAACGGGCATCCGGCAACGTACCAGAGTGATTTGTACAGCTTGGGCGTGGTGCTGTACGAGTGCCTGTGCGGCGCAGCCCCGTTCGCCGGCGCGAACACCATGAGCACGCTCTACAAGATCGTCCACGAGCCCCCGACGCCCGTCAAAAACCGCCGGCCCGACGCCCCACTGTGGCTCATTACCATCCTGCACCGCGCACTCGCCAAGTCGCATCACAACCGATATACCAACGGCGATTCGCTGGCCAACGACCTCGAACGCGGGCTCAAGACGTACGGCAGCTCTCCCGGACCCGTGCAGACGCCTCGGCTCGACCGGCAACCGGCCATCCCGGCCTCGAAACGCGCCGCCGATCCCGACAAGACCGTCAAACTGACGGCCCAGGACCGTACTGCTACGAAACGCGCTCCACGCGGCTCGAATGGCGAGGCTGCCGCCGCGAACGCCACGAGCACGTCGTTGTGGGCCCGCCGGCCGGCTTGGCTCAAGCGAACCCCAAAAGCCGAACAACCGGCGTCGCCTCCTCCCCTTCCGGATACGCCGGCGAAGCCGCCCAATGTCTCTACGCCAGCCAAGGCACCGCCCAAACCGAAGTGGGTTACGGCCCAACGGCTTCGCCGGGCCGGACGGCTGCTGCTCTCTGGCGTGCTCGCGCTCGTGACCGTCGGCGTGGTCGTGGCCGTACTGCGTCCCCAGCCCATCGCGAACGACCCGTGGGTCGGGATCGAGTTGGTTGAGGTGCCGGCCGGCTCGTTTCGCATGGGCGATCTCTTTGGCGATGGCGATGCGGACGAGCGGCCCATCCGCCAAGTCACCCTCGATGGCTACCAGATGAGTGCCCACGAGATTACGTACGAACAGTATGACCTCTTCGCCGAAGAGACCGGCCGGCCCAAGCCTAGCTCGGGCGACCTGCCGCGTGGCGACTACCCCGTGTCGAATGTATCGTGGAACGACGCGGTAGCGTTCTCCGCGTGGCTGTCTAGGCGGACAGGAGAAACCGTACGGCTCCCGACGGAAGCGGAATGGGAATATGCTGCACGTGATGGCGGCAAGGCCGTCCGCTACCCTTGGGGCAACGTCTTCGAGGGTGAACGCCTGAATTATGACGGAGACGGGGCCTTTCACAATAGAGACGGGCGGCAGGCCGAAGACGGCTACCCGCTCCGCTCGCCCGTAGGCAGCTATCCCGCGAACGACCTTGGGTTGTACGATATGGCCGGCAACGTCGATGAATGGGTGCTTGACCGGTATGACCCAGCGGCCCCTCAGTACGAACGTGGGCCCGCTAGCAACCCGAACGGCTCCGCAACAGGAAACCGACGCGTTCTGCGTGGCGGCGCATACCTCAGCAAGCCTCACCGCGTACGCACAACCGCCCGCAACTACGCCAGGCCAGGTGTAGCCGGCGGCGCTCAAGGCTTCAGAATCGTGGTTGAGCAATGAACTCGATCCAACATTTCGGCCACACCATCCAAGGCCGGCGCGCAGAGAATCAGGACAGCATCCTCCACGTCGAGCCGGCGCGGGGCGCGTTTTTCCTGGCCGTCGCCGACGGCATGGGTGGCGCAGCCGGTGGCCAAGTGGCGAGCAGCGAAGTCCTGAAATTGGCGTCCCATGTCATCGATGACGCCTTCGCTTCATCCACGCCTCCGACGCTGGAGACCCTGCGTCCGCTCTTGCACGACCTGTACCGGCGCGCCCAACAGCTGCTACGAGAACGTGTTCTGCTCGAACCCGAACTCGAAGGCCTTGGAACGACGCTCACGTGTGTCCTCGGCCTCAGGGACCGCTTCGTCGTGGCCAACATCGGTGACAGCCGAACCTACCGGCTACGTGCCGGCGACGTGGAGCAACTCACCACAGACCACACGTACGTGGCGGACATGCAGCGCACGCAACCCGGCGTGCCCATAGACGCCGATTTCGTCCACTCCTTCGGCCACATCATCACCCGGAGCCTTGACGGCGGGGACGATGTGCCGGATCTCTTCCCCGCTGCTGGCGGCACGTTCGCGCTCGAAGAAGGCGATCTCCTCCTGCTCTGCTCGGACGGCCTCTTCCCAGACAAAGTCGATGCGCCGTCGATTCCCCTCAACGCCCATTCGCCCGGCTCAGACCTCGAAGTTCTAGCTCACACGCTGGTCGACTATGCGTACGAGTCAGGGTCGACGGACAACATTTCCGTGGTCGTAGCCCGCCGGCCGTTTGATCTATCCGATCATCGGTCGATCAACGATACCTACGCGACCGAAGCTAGCGAAACCACCCGCCGTGTCCAGACGCTTCCTCGCTCTTCGCCGCCTCAATCTGACAGCGCTTCTGCCCCCTGGGCCGGCTCTGACATAGCACCAGCACCTAGACCAAAGAAGAAAGAGAGCACAGGGCTCGTGGTTGCCGTGCTAACGTTTACCGCTCTCGCGCTGGCCGGCCTTGGCTACTATGCGGGCTGGTTTGACGGACTCCTTGCCACGGCCCCTCCCCAGCTCGTAGCTCCACAAACCGTCACGCTAAACGATACACTCAACGTCGGACAGCCGGCGATCTTCCTCGCTAGCCCCACCGATCCCATCGAAGCGCCGACGGTGCGCCTGCAACTCTCCCAACCGTTTGTCCCTCTGGACTTACTCTCGGACCAACCCGCCGGCGTCTACAACTGGCACCTCGTCTCGCCCGTCGATTCCACCTCTCTCGGCCGCAGCGGATCGTTTGAGTTACTTGAGGGGAAGCGATGAATCGGGGATGGTGAAGGGAAAAGGGTGAAGGGAATTGCTTGCGGAGTCCGTGACTGGTTTGGCACTTGAAGCTTGATGCGGGACTCGTCTGTCGCGCACCTGACTCATTCCGCATAGTCCCCTTCACCCTTCTCCCTGTCCCTTCCTCAGACCATCACTCCGGCTTCGTCAGCGCGGTGAGGAATCCGTTGGGACCCCGTTGCACGCGAACCAGGAACGTGTCGCCGGCTTCGATGCTGCGGTAGATCCGGGCAAAGTCGTCTGTGTTTTCGACATCTTGCTTGTCGATCTGGACGATGATGTCGTTGCGGCGGATGTCGGCGTCGCGGAAGGCTTCGCTGGACGTGCTGACGTCGGCGACGAGCACGCCGGCCGAGACCTCAACGTCGAGTTCACGGGCCAGGGTACCGGTCAGCGTTTGGAGCGTCAGGCCGAGATCGTCCTTCATCTTCTCCATGTCCTGACTCTCATCGCGCTCTTCCTCCTGCCGGTCGTTGTTGCCATTGGCGGCCACTTCGTCACCGACGCGGGTGCCTAGCTCGACGGTCACCGTGCGGCGGCGTTCGTCGCGGATGATTTCGAGATCGACTTCGTCACCCGGCCGGCGCGTGGCGATCATGCTCAGCAGCTGGTTCGAGTTGACGAGTTCGCGGCCATCGACGGCAACGATGATGTCGTCGATTTCGAGGCCGGCACGGTCAGCGGCGAGGCCGGCTTGCACGTCAGCGATCCGGGCTGCGCCACGCGGGGCACCAGTCGCACGAGCCAGGGATTCCGTCACTGGTGCAAAGCTCACACCGAGATAGCCACGCCGCACTTCGCCGTTATCGATCAGCTGATCGACGACGCCAACGACGGTGTTCACCGGAATCGCCAGACCGATGCCTTGGCTTCCCCCACTGCGGGAGTAAATCGCCTTATTGATGCCGATCAGTTCACCTCGCAGGTTCACGAGGGCGCCACCCGAGTTGCCCGGGTTGATCGCAGCGTCCGTCTGGACGTAGTCCTCGATCTCACCGCTGTTCGAGAAGCGGCCGAGCGCACTCACGATGCCGGCGGTCACGGTGTTGCTCAACTCGCGCGCTAGCGGCGAACCGAACGCCATCACCCATTGCCCAACTCGGAGATCGTCCGAATCGCCGTAGGTGACAAACGGAAAGTCGTCGCCATCGACCTTGATCACCGCGAGGTCACTCAGCGGGTCGGTCCCAACGATCGTCGCGTCGAGCGTGCGGCCGTCATAGAGCACGACTTCCAGTTCGTCGGCATCTTCGACGACGTGGTTGTTGGTCACGATGAAGCCATCGTCCCGGACGATCACGCCTGAGCCGAGGCCGGCTTGCAGTTGAAACTCATCGCGCTCCTGGCCATCGGGCCGGCGGCCGAAGAACTCCTCAAAGAAGCGCATCTGCCCGTTGGACGAGCGCTCGACCCGCCGGCTGCTCTGAATCTGCACGACCGTAGGGTTTACCGCTGCGGCCACTTGCTCGAAAGCGTCCTCCATCGCGAGGACGGCGGCCGGCGGCTCGGGCACCTCGACGGCCGCAGCTTCGCCTTCAGAGACGAGCGAGCGGTCGCTCAGAAAACTTGATCCGGCGCTCACCACGAAGATGCCGGCGAGGAACGCTGCAAGCACCATGAGGGCTACGGACATGCGTCGTTTCACGTGTTGCGTCATGGTTTGATACGGTTGGGTGGGACTTGGTTGGGCGGTTGGGCAGGATTCAGGGCATGTAGTGCTAAGAATCGTGCCGTGCAGGTCTGTTACACGAAGCGTTCACGTTGCCAAGCAAACGATGACCATCTGCTCACATGTTTACGCGGGGTACGCCAACGGATCCCGTTGAGATTTCAAATGACGCCAAGCGGCTGTTTCACGCGGCAAGCGGCCAGATTCTCCCTTCCACCTCATCTATCACCACGCCGGATGCCCTAAAACCGTGGCCGGCGCACGAGCAGAGACTCGCACGCCGGCTACGCTCACCACGAGAGAATCCCGTCGGATTCGGAGCACTAACGCTTGCCAGACCGGAATTCGTGCGTTTTGGTGGGTCGGTGGTCGGGTGAGACGGTGGTTGGGGGTGCCCGAACTGGTAGGCCGGGAGCTACATGCCACACAGCCACACTGCAACACAACCACACGAGCCCCCACCCACCGGCAGCGAGCACCGCGAGCGTCCTACCCACCGCCCAACCAAACCTGTGCTTTCCAAGCACAGGTTTACGCTCCGGGAATCCCCGGCTCCGTCATGCTGCGCACATCCAAGACGGCGTCGAGTTCGGCTTCGGTCATCAGGCGGTGCTCAAGAACGACGGCACGGACCGATTTACGTTCGTTCGCGGCTTGTTTAGCGATTTTCGAGGCCTTGTCGTAGCCAATCGCGGCATTGAGGGCCGTGGCAATCGACGGGTTGAGTTCGAGGAGTTCCTTAGCACGCGCGCGGTCGGCTTCGATGCCGTCGAGGCATTTCGTGCGGAAGGCGTCCAGACCGTTGGCTAAGATCGAAATGCTTTCCAACATGGCGTGGGCCATCACGGGAAGCATGACGTTCAGCTCGAAGTTGCCGTGTTGCCCACCGACGGTGATCGTAACCGTGTTGCCCATGACGCGGGCGGCGACCATCATCAGCGCCTCGGAGAGCACCGGATTGACCTTGCCCGGCATGATCGACGAGCCGGGTTGGATGGCAGGCAGTTTGATCTCGTAGAGTCCGCTCGTGGGCCCACTGGCTAGCCACCGAATGTCGTTGACGATCTTGACAATCGAGACCGCCAACGTGTTTAGCGCGCCGGCAGCCGAGACGTAGGCATCGCGTGCGGCCTGAGCCTCGAAGTGGTTTTCGGCCTCGCGGAAGGTGATCCCGGTGGCCTCGCTGATGAGTTGGAGGACCTTCGCCGGAAACTCAGGATGCACGTTGATGCCGGTCCCGACGGCTGTTCCGCCCTGGGCCAGTTCGGCGAGTTCTTCGGCGGCGTTGTTCACGCGCCGGATGCCATGCTCGATTTGGGAGGCGTAGCCTGCAAACTCTTGCCCGAGCCGCACGGGCGTCGCGTCCATCAGGTGCGTCCGGCCGCTCTTGACCACGTCGTCGAATTCGTTTGCTTTCGCCATCAGCGACGTGTGAAAGCGCACGAGTGCCGGCAGCAGTTCATGCTCGATGGCCAGCCGCGCAGAGACGTGCATCGCCGTCGGAATCGTGTCGTTCGATGACTGCGACATGTTGACGTGATCGTTCGGGTGCACGGTTTTGTCGCCGCGTTGCCCGCCCAGCTTTTCCGACGCGAGGTTAGCGATGACCTCGTTGGTATTCATGTTGGTCGACGTACCGCTGCCGGTCTGGAAAATGTCCAGCACGAACTCGCCATCGTGCTCCCCACGTGCCACCTCCTGTGCCGACTCGACGATGGCGCCCGTCTTTTCATCGTCCAGCAGCCCCAGCGAACGGTTGGCGCGGGCCGCGCTCATCTTGATCAGCCCCAGCGCCTCAATGAACCGGCGCGGAAACCGCAAGTCGCTGATCGGAAAGTTGTCCTTCGCGCGCTGCGTCTGCGCGCCGTAGTAGGCCGAAGCCGGCACCTGAACCGGCCCGAGAGAATCCTGCTCTGTTCTGAAATCTGACATCTACGCGTGTTTTGTGTTCGAGTGTAGGGTGTTTCGATGTGCTAGAAAGGTACGGCAGCCGGGGGTCCGACCCCACCCGTGGCCCGCTGCTTGACGCTCACTTCGTCTTGGCAGGCCTCAGCTTCGCATGCGAGGGGGTCGGACCCCGCGCGGGGTCCGACCCCATTCCGGCCGTGTTTGTACCTTCCTCTCACACCTCGTCCGCCACCACCACTGCCCTACTCCCAATGCACCGCTTCCTGCTGCTCCTTCTACCGGCGCTCGTCGTCGCGCAACCTCAACCAACGACGCACACCTCGCCGCTGCCGGCGCTGCGGCAACAGGCCGAGGAACGGCAGGCGTGGACGGAGAAACGGCTAGAGACTGTGCTGCCGGCGCTCATGGAGGAGTTCGACATTGACATGTGGATTCTCAGCATGCGAGAGTACGGGGAGGACCCCGTGTTTTGGTCGATGACAGCGCCTACGACGTTTGCGGCCCGCCGGCGGTCGATTTACGTGTTTGACAAGCAGGACGACGGGACGGTTCGCCGGCTCGCGCTCGGTGGGGGCAGCCAGGGTGGGCTCTACGAGGCGTACGTCGATCCAGATCAGAGCGTGGAAGGGCGCGAGTTGTGGGGCGAGGGGCAGTGGTACCTGCTCAACAAGCTCGTCACGGACGCCGATCCGGAACGCATCGCGCTCAACATCGACGAACTGCAGGCGTTTGCCGATGGCCTCGGAGCCGGCGAGCGGGAAGGGCTGGAACGCGCCCTTGGGGAGACGTACACGGCGCGCGTCGTGCGCGAGCCTCGATTGGCAACGAATTACATCTCGATCCGCATTCCCGAGATGCTCCCGCGCTACCGAGAGCTTACCGAGTTGGTCCACGGCCTGCTCTCCGAGGCCTTTTCCAGCCGCGTCATCACCCCCGGCGTCACCACGACGGACGATGTGCGGTGGTGGCTTCGGCAGCAATTGAACGATCTCGGGTTGTCGACGTGGTTTCACCCGTCGATTGCCGTCCAGCGAGAGGGAGGCACCGGCATGCTCTCGGGCGTCGTCATCGAACGGGGCGATTTGCTGTGGAGCGATTTCGGGCTCGTCGGGATGAACATGCACACGGACACTCAGCACCTCGGCTACGTGCTGAAGGAAGGCGAAACCGACGTGCCCGAGGGCCTGAAAGCCGGCCTACGAACCAGCAACCGCCTGCAAGATCTCTTGCTAGAGGAAATGGAGCCCGGGCGGACGGGCAACGAAGTGCTGATGTCGACCCTCGAACGGATGCGTACCGAAGGCATCAACGGGACCGTCTACACGCACCCCATCGGCGACCACGGCCACGGAGCCGGCCCGCTCATCGGCCTGTGGGACCGGCAACGCCCCATCGCCGGCCGCGGCGATCTGCTCCTCCGCCCCAACACGTGGTTCTCCATCGAGCTACAGGCCACCTCGCAAGTCCCGGAGTGGGGCGGGCAGGCGGTGCAGTTTCGCCAAGAAGAGGAAGCGTATCTCGACGCCTCTGGGAACCGGCATTGGGTGCTGGGCCGGCAGGAGACGTTTTGGGTGGTGAGGGATGATTGACCCGCTCGCGTTGGGCTGACTGGCCGCTGGCGCGTTGGGCGTTGTGGCGCTCGGGGTGAGGACCCACTCGCGCGTTGTGTGGTGCCCGCTTCGCGTGGGTCGGTTGAGGCGCTCGGGGTGGAGACCCGTTCGGGGTGGGTCGTTTGGGCCGCATTCGCGGGTGCAGAGTTCCGGCCCTCAGGGTGAAGACCCGTTCGGGGATGATGTGGGTGCCCGCACATGCGGATCAGCCTTGTGGCCCTCAGGGTGAAGACCCGCTCGCGGGGAGTGTGGTGGCCCGCTGACGCGTGAGGGACTCTGAGGCGCTCGGGGTGAAGACCCGTTCGGGGTGGGTCGTTTGGGCCGCATTCGCGGGTGCAGAGTTCCGGCCCTCAGGGTGAAGACCCACTCGCGGGGAGCGTGGTGGCCCGCTGGCGCATGAGAGACTCTGGGGCGCTCGGGGTGAAGAACGCTTCGCGGTGAAGGCTTGGTTTGCGGAGATGGGATGTTGTTCGGATAGCTGAATTTGTGTCTTCCTGAACAGCGGCGGTCGATTTTGGCGCAGCGTTCAGGCTATCCTTGCCCTGCAAAAAACAATCTTTACCCCGAGCGCACCACGCAAAGCGGCCAGCCAGCCCGGCGCGAGCGGGTCTTCACCCCGAGCGCCACAGGTATCCAATGCGAAGCAGGCGGCCGGCTCTGCGCGAGCGGGTCTTCACCCCGAGCGCCCGAACGAACCACGCGAAGCGGACTGCCAGCCCGACGCGAGCGGGTCTTCACCCTGAGCGCCAGTACACCCCCTGCGAACGCAGCCACGACCGACCGACGCGAACGGGTCTTCACCCCGAGGGCCACGCCACCCCACGCGATAGCGACCAAAAGCGCCCTCCCCGAGCGGGTCAAAACACCAGACCGAAGATGCAAACCATCCGAACGACCCAAGACCTCCAACACGCCACCGCCGGAGCGAGACAAGCACGCAAACGACTCGCGTTGGTGCCCACGATGGGCGCGCTGCACCGAGGGCATCTGAGTCTCGTTCGGCAGGCGAAGGAGGTCGCGGATCATGTCACGGTGTCGATCTTTGTGAATCCGACGCAGTTTGGACCAACCGAGGACTTGGATCGCTATCCCCGCACGTTCGAGGCGGATGTCGAAGCCTTGGAGTCCGTCGGCGGCGTGGATGTGGTGTTTGCGCCGACGGACCAGGCGATGTACCCCGTCGAGCCGCGCTCGTGGGTCGAGGTGGACGGGTTTGATCAGCACTTGTGTGGTGCCGGCCGGCCAGGGCATTTTCGGGGGGTATCGACGATCGTGACGAAGCTCTTCATCGCGGCGACGCCGGACGTGGCGATCTTCGGCCTCAAAGATGCTCAGCAGTTCTTCTTGCTGAAGCGCATGACACTCGAGTTAGGATTTCCGATTGAACTCATTGGCGCGCCTATCGTGCGAGAGGACGATGGACTAGCGTTTTCGTCGCGCAACCGCTATTTGAGCGCTGCACATCGGGCCCAGGCCGTGGTACTTTCGCAGGCTGTTCGCACGGCCGGCGCGATGGTTGAGGACGGGGAACTGCGGTCTGAGGCATTGGTTGGAGCCATGCTTCAAACGCTGGCCACTGCGCCGGATGCCGAAGTCGAGTACGCCGAGGTCGTGGACACCGCTACGCTGCACCCCGTGGCACGCCTTTTGCCCGATCTGGAGGTGCTCGCAGCCGTCGCCGCACGCTTTGGATCGACTCGGTTGATCGACAACTGCATCGTCCGCGTGCCGGCCGCTTGACGGCCTTCCGCTCCCAACCCCCACGCCCAATTTGATGCTCGTTACGCTGTTCAAAGGCAAACTCCACCGGCTCACCGTCACCCAGGCCGAACTCTACTACGAAGGCTCGGTGACCATCGACGAGGAGCTGCTCGAAGCTTCGAAAATTCTGCCCTACGAAAAGGTGCAGATCGTCAACGTCAACAACGGTGCACGGCTGGAGACGTACACGATCCCTGCCCCTGCCGGCACGCGCACCGTCTGCCTGAACGGCCCGGCCGCTCGGCTCTGCGCACCCGGCGATGAAGTCATCGTCATGGCTTACGCTCAGATGACGCCCGACGAGGCTATCGAGCACCGCCCGCGCGTCGTGCTGGTCAACGACAACAACGATCCCGTCGAAATCATCGATCACGAAGTCGGCCGGCCCCACTACCCCGAACACTTGGTCGACGGCGACTAGCCGGCTGCTTGAACAGCCCATCAGAACCGAACGCCCGTAGCTACTTGGCTGCGGGCGTTCGCTATTTTGCGGCGCAATTCACGGACTCCACGGCCCCGGTAGCGCTACCATCCGGACTCCTCCCGAGCCCACCGACCCACCAACCAACCCAAACACCTCCTGAAATGATCGAACGAATTGCCGTCGTGGGTGGCGGCACGATGGGGAACGGCATCGCGCACGTTTGCGCGCAACACGGCCGGCACGTCACGCTGATCGACCTCGATACGGATGCGCTCGCCCGCGCCACGGCCACTATCGAGAAAAACCTCGGCCGGCAGCTCAAGAAAGAGCGCATCACCCAAGCGGACCTCGACGCCACGCTGGCCCGCATCGAAACGTCGCCGGACTTGGCAGCCGGCGTGTCGAATGCTGATCTCGTGATTGAAGCCGTGTCTGAGCAGCAAGTCGTTAAGTCGAAGGTATTCAAGACCATCGACGAGCACGCGCCGGCCCATGCGATCCTCGCATCCAACACGTCGTCGATTTCGATCACGTGGCTGGGGGCCGAGACCGCACGCCCTGGCCAGGTCATCGGGATGCACTTCTTCAACCCCGTGCCGGTGATGAAGCTCGTCGAGATCGTCCGTGGGCTGGAGACGAGCGACGAGACGTTCACGGCCATCGAAGCGCTAGCAAAGGACCTGTCCAAGACGCCTGTGAGCGTGAGCGACTACCCCGGCTTCGTCTCGAACCGGATTCTCATGCCGATGATCAACGAGGCCGTCTACTGCGTCATGGAAGGCGTGGCGACGGTCGAAGACATCGACACGGTGATGAAGCTCGGGATGGCGCACCCGATGGGGCCGCTCACTCTCGCCGACTTCATCGGGCTCGACGTGTGCCTCTCGATCATGGAAGTGCTCCACCACGGACTCGGAGACGACAAATACCGCCCGTGCCCGCTCCTTCGTCAAATGGTGACCGCCGGCCGTCTGGGCCGCAAATCCGGACGCGGGTTTTACTCGTATTGATCTATGCTGTATGATCCGGTACGGCAAGCCCGTGCTAGCCACCGGTATAGCAGCCAAGGCCTCCCTCCCCACTACTTAACTCATCAGTACGCATGTCCCAGCAACCAGAATATTACCTGCACCTAGCCGAGTGGATGGATGAGCCGATCTCGCCCGGGCGCGGGCGAGCGCTGAAGCTCTGGTTGGAGGAAGAGCGTAACCAGAAGGAATGGGACGCGTGGCAGCTCGTCCGGCAGAACGCGAAAGACCTTCAAGTCACGCCACCGCACTTCGACGGCGCGTGGAGCCGGCTCAAGAATGAAGTCGGCCTGCAGCGTGCGGAGACCGTCAAGCGGAAATCGTCTACCCAAAAGAAGGCGTCGTTCACCAAACGGCCGCTCACCATCGCCGTCTTCGCGATGATCGTCTTCAGCCTCTTCCTCGCGCTCCTCTACTTTATGCGCTCCACCATCGGCTTCGTGAACGCGTGATGGCTATCGGTTGGGCGGGTTTTGGTTGTTGGTTGGGCAGGGTGCCTGCTTGAACGCTTGGAAGCAAACCCGCCCAACTGCCCAACCAACAACCGCTCACTGCCCCGCGCCGAAGCGGTCGTAGGCGGCGATGATGTCTTTGACGAGGCGGTGGCGCACGACGTCGTTAGCGTCCAAATCGACGAAGCTGATGCCGTCGACGCCTTCCAGGATGCGGCGGGCGAGGACGAGGCCGGATTGATCGCGCTGCGGCAAGTCGGTCTGGGTGACGTCGCCGGTGATGATGGCGCGGCTGTTCGCACCGAGGCGCGTCAGAAACATCTTCATCTGCACGGAGGTCGCGTTCTGCGCCTCGTCCAGGATGACGTAGGCCGAGTTCAGCGTCCGGCCCCGCATGTACGCGAGCGGCACGATTTCGACGATGTTCTTGTCCATGTAGTCGGACAACTTCGCGCGTTCGATCATGTCTTCGAGCGCGTCGTAGAGCGGGCGGAGGTACGGATCGATTTTCTCGCGGAGATCGCCCGGCAGGAAGCCTAGCCGCTCCCCGGCCTCGACGGCCGGCCGGCTCAACACAATCCGTTTGACTTCCCGGCGCTTGAGTGCGGCGACGGCCAGCGCGACCGCCGTGTACGTCTTCCCCGTTCCTGCCGGCCCGATGGAGAATACGATATCGCTCTCCCGTGCGGAAGCCACCATGCGCCGCTGTCCGGGCGTCTTGGCGCGGATCGGGCCCTCGGAGGGGGTGAAGAGGATGACATCATCGGCGGCTGTTTCCCGGCGGGGCCGGCTGGAGTCGATCAGACCGAGGACTGTCGTGACATCGTTCTTCGTCAGGTTGCGGTTACGGTCGAGGACGACCGTCAGCTCGCGCAGCACGCGTTCGATGCGTTGCAGGTCGGCTTCGCTGCCGCTGAGGTTGACCTGGTGGCCGCGGGCGACGATTTGCGCCTCAGGGAACGCGGCCTCGATTTGTTTGAGATGGGCATCGTTCACCCCGTAGAGGAGCATGGGGTCGATGCCTTCGAGCATGAAGGATTTTTCGGGCAAGTGAACGTGTTGCGTGAAGTAGAACTATCGAAATGGGCGTGCAGAAGTACGTTAACATACTGGCTCAGATCACGATCTGGTCCTTCGCCATTCGAATTCCCACATCCGCCTCAGCCGAAGCGCGACTCCATGACCCCAAAGCTTGTCCTCGAATTTACGAAAATGCACGGGGCCGGCAACGATTTCGTTGTGCTCGACAACCGGTTCTACTACTTCTCCACCGAGGAATTGGCACGGATTGCACAACTCCTCTGCCCCCGCAGAACCGGCATCGGCGCCGATGGGCTCTTGGCGCTCTCGATGCCTGATGACCCGGCCCACGCGTACCGCATGCGCTACCACAACGCCGACGGCAGCGTGGGCGAAATGTGCGGAAACGGTGCCCGGTGCCTCGCGCGGTTTGCCCGAGCAGCCGGCGTCACGATAGAGCCCCTGCGCTTCGAGACCGATGCTGGGGTTTACGAAGCCCGTGTGCCAGCCGATCCAAGCGCCGACGTCCGATTGCTCGTTCCCGCGCCGGCCGGCATCGTGCCGGCTCACTCGCTCCACGATGCGTCCCAAGACCCCGTGTTCGCCTTGAATGCCGGCGTCCCGCATGCGCTTCGGTTCGTGGACGACGTTGAGACCGTCGACGTGAACACCGAAGGCGCGGCCATCCGCCACGATGCGTCGTTTCCCGAGGGCGCAAACGTGGACTTCGTGGAGGCGAAAGCAGATGGCCGGCTACGCGTCCGCACGTACGAGCGCGGCGTCGAGTGCGAAACGGACGCGTGCGGGACCGGGGCGGTTGCAGCGGCCGTTGGGGCTGCGCTTGCCGGCGTCTTGCCCGCGGCTCCTCGGTTCGAGGTCCCCGTAGACATGAACGGCGGGACGCTGACCGTCGGGTTTACGCTATCCGACGGCGTGCCGGCAAAGGTCTACCTCGATGGGCCGGCGGTCTACGTGTACCGTGGCACGGTGGAAGTGTGAGAAGCGGTGCGGGGATTTATGATTTGGGATGTATGATTTATGAGGAGCGGTTCGGTTTAGGTCGCTCGGTTCGTGTGGGTCGGTCTCTGGCAGAGTTACCGTATTCCACATGAGCAAAAGCGGATCAAACAACCCTTCATACATCCCAGATCGTCCATCATAATTCCTGGACGAATTCTGGCTCAGCGCTGTCTCGACATCATAGGAGCGGGTGGAGCGTCGTCAGACTAGCGAATCCGGCGGAAACTCGGCGGGGTCGAAGCTGGGCGGTGGGTATTTGGGATTCATCTGCTTCAACGTGTCGAGCAACAGCTGGCTCACGACGAGGGTCCGAAACCACTTTTTCTCCGCCGGCACGACGTACCACGGAGCGTAATCGGTCGACGTACGGTTGAGCGCCGTTTCGTAGGCGGCCATGTACTGATCCCACAGCTCGCGCTCTTTCAGATCGGCAGGGTTGAATTTCCACCACTTGCTCGGCTCTTCCAGACGCTGGCGAAAGCGCTCGAGTTGGTGATCTTTCGACGCGTACAGCATCACCTTGACGATCCGCGTGCCATGATCAGCGAGGAGCCGTTCGAAGTCGGAGATGTGTCCGTAGCGCTTCTCGACGAGAGCCGGCGGCGCGAAGCCCTTCACCTTGACGATCAGCACGTCCTCGTAGTGCGACCGGTTGAAGATCCCGATCGTCCCCTTCCGTGGCGCATGATCGTGAACCCGCCAGAGAAAGTCGTGCGCGAGTTCCTCCTTGCTCGGAGCCTTGAAGCTCGTGACGTGCACCCCTTGCGGGTTGACACCCCGTGTGATCGACTCGATGGTGCTGTCCTTGCCGGCTGCATCCATGGCCTGAAGCACCAAGAGGACGGAGCGTTTGCCCTCCGCGTAGAGCCGCTCCTGCAGTTCGGCGATTTCCTCGCGGTTCTGCGCCCGCTTCACCTTAGCGTCTTCCTTCTTCCAGCCCTGCGTGTCTGACGTGTCGATGCTAGCCAGTTTGAACGGCGATGTAACGTGGTACGGGGCGTAGAGCGGATGGTCGAGCTGCATAAAGCGATGATTAGAAGTTGTAGACGAAGCTGAGCCAGGGGAACGCGGGGAATCCACCGCCTGAAGAGATAAACGCCGGCGAGGTCACGAGGGCGAGATCGGTTGCGAGCTTCTCCCCAAAGAACCGGACGCCGCCAGTGACTAGCGGACTGGAAGACTCGGTGACGGCGAAGTAGTTCTCCGTAACGAGCTTGACGTTGTCTGCGACTTGAACATCGCCTCCCACGTACAGAATGGGTGTGTTACCAATTTCGGACTCGGAGAACGCGAATCCCACGCCGGCCGTCACCGAGCGCTCCTCGCTACCGAAGGTGCTTACTGCGTAGAGCAACCCGCCGTAGTCGAAATCGTCATCGAAGGCGTCCTGCGTGCTGGTGGCCCCGATGAACCCGACGGCGATGCTCTGATTGGGGCGTTGAAAAACGGTCAGCTTGGGCGCCACGTACACCAGTTGCGACGATGCGCCTGGCAGCAGTGAGATCCCTCCTGCCAAGGTCAACGCATCACCAATCCCGACGCCGACGAACGGGAAGAACAGCATGTAATCGGCCAGATAGACCTGCCCACTGGGTACGGGTCGGCCTGTAGGCGCAAACAAGAGCCGGCTGACGTTGGGATCGCGCCTGGCGAATCGGCCGGCTTCACCCTGGCTTGCAATGTTCGCTTTCGAGAGGCGGACTTCGGTGCCATCGGCGAGCCGTAGCGTCAAGGAGTCGTCATCTTCAGCTATCGTCTGGCCCTGATACACGGTGCCGTCGACGGTCTGGACGCGCACTGAATCCTGGCGTTCTTGTGCTGCCCCCAACGCCGGCAGGAGGAGTAGGATAAACAGAATGTAGCGCATGGAAACTAGGTTGGCGATTTGTTAAATCGGCGATTTAACAAATCGCTGTAGGACGGCGTTGCAGACCCAGAGGGCATCGGCGCGGGCGAGGTCTTCCGGGAAGAGAACCGCCTCTTCGACGCCTTGCTCGGCGATCAGGTATGCCCGGTACACCCCCGGCAGGCAGCCGCTCGACAATGGTGGCGTCACCCGCCGGCCGTCGAGTTCGGCTACGACGTTTGTGATGCATCCCTCGGCTATCTCCCCTCGCTCGTTCAGGAAAAGCGCGTCGTCGAAGCCGGCAGCGCGGACGCGGTGCAAGGTCTCGGTGTAGAGCGTCCGGCGGGTGGTCTTGTGGCGGTAAAATGGGTCGGTAGAGTCGATAGGCTCACTGGCCCAGCAGAGCGTCCACGGCCGGTCTGGGACATCGGCAAGCGGTTGGGCGGTAATGCTGTCCAGGCCCGAAAATCCGTAGAGAAGCCGGCCACGCATGGTCCCCTCTGTTTGCGCCATCCGGTCCAACAGCGCCGACTCCACACTGCTCCGCTCGAACGGCATGCCGAAGTACGCCGCTGAGCGTTCCAGCCGGTCGAGGTGATACGGGAGCAGCGCACACGCGCCATCGTGCCAGCGCATGGTTTCGATCAACTGGAACGGCACGAATGCTTCTCGGAGAAACTGCGCTTTGAGGAGCGCCTCGTCGTATTCCGCGCCGGCCTCGGAATCCCACACGATGCCGCCCCCTGTGCCCATCTCGCCGGCCTCGCCCCGGACCACCACGGTGCGGATCGCCACGTTGAACGTCGCTTCTTGATCCGGGCCGATGTAGCCGATCGCTCCGGTGTAGACCCCTCGGCGCTGGGGCTCGAGTTCGTGGATGACCTGCATCGACCGCAGCTTCGGCGCGCCCGTCACACTGCCGCATGGAAAGAGCGCACGGAAGATGTCCGTGTAGGTGATCTCCGGATTCTGAAGCCGGCCTTCCACGGTCGACGTCATCTGGATGAGCGTCTCGTAGGGCGTCGTGGTGAACAGATCGGGGACGCGGACGCTGCCTGGCTCGCTGAGCACCGACAGATCGTTGCGCAGGAGGTCGACGATCATCAGGTTCTCGGCCCGGCTCTTGGCGTCGGTGCGGAGGAACTCGGCGAGGCGCTCATCTTCAGCCTCGGTTTCGCCTCGGTGGATCGTGCCTTTCATCGGGCGGGTCCAGATGCGCTGGCCGGCACGGGCGAAGAACAGCTCGGGCGAGAGCGAGAGGACCTGGTGATCGCCGGCGTCGATGTAGGCGGCGTACGAGACGGGTTGCCGGCTGCGCAAGGCCGCGTAAAGCCCTAGCGGATCGCCCTTGACTTCGAAGCGAAACCGACCCGTGTAATTGATCTGGTACACGTCGCCGGCGCGGATGTACCGTTTCACGGCGTCGATTCCCTGTTCGTGGGCGTTTTGGTCCAGCGAGAACTCGGGCTCTGACAGGAAGTAGCGCCCAGACTCCTGAAGTAAGACCTGAACATCGTCCTCGTCCAGTTCCTCGGCGCGTTCGAAGATTCCGAGCCACATCAACGGAGCATCGAATGCCTCCGGACGCGTCAGCTCTTCGAAGACGTGTGGGTCGAGCGCGTAGCCGGCCTCGTACGCGACGTAGCCGGCGACGTACCGCCCTGCCTGCACGGCCTCATCGGCGCGCTTCAGGAGGGACACGACCTCATCGAGCCGGCGTGTGGTCAGCACTTCGGCCGGCTCCTGAAAAAGCAAACACCGCCCGTTCTCTGCGTCAGGACGGGCGGTGTCTAGCAATACGAATGGGCTCACCGGCGGCCGGAAAACAGACGGCCTAGCAGACTCGCGCCATGCTTCAGGAGGTCGTCTTTGATGTCGCCATCACCGTCGCTATCAAGCAGACTGGACAGGCCATCAAGCGCGGAAGGAGCGGTCTGCTCAATCTTCTGCCGCTCTTGCCCGAGGAGCACCGAAACGCCGTTGGCGTCGAGGTTACTCGTGCGCTTGGCCTTGCCGAGTTGCGCCATGATGATCGGCGCGAGAACGTTCATCAGGAGGCTCGTCTTGTCCTTGTCGAGCCCGCTAGCCTGAGAAACCATTCCTTCGAGCGGCGACCGCTTGTTGCCAAAGATGTGGCCGAGGATGCCATCGTCCTGCGTCGCGCCGGCACCGGAGAGGTAACCGGTGAGGTTGTCGAGCAGGCTGCCGTCGTGGTCGCGCCCCAGGGCGTTCGCAAGGGCGTCTGCTCCCCCCCGGTTGGCGGAGTTTTTGGCCAGGCCGCCGAGGATCATCGGGATGGCTGCTCCGATGGCTGATTCGACGCCCGAGCGGTTGCCGCCGGCACCTATTTGCCGAGCGATCTGGTCGACGTTCGCGCCGCCCAACTGCTGCATGAGGGGTCCGAGGAGATCGTTCATGGCGATTTATGATGTATGATTTGGGATGTATGAATGACTGGGCGTGTCCGAGTCGGGTTGCCAAACCAGGATCGTGATTTACGAGACGGAGGGCAAGGGTTTCTCGACGGCTTTGCCGTCGAGAATTATGATTTGGGATGTATGAATTATGAAGGGTTGGCTAGGCCGCTTTGCACGATTAAGACCGGGGCAGTCTGCTGGAGACCGAGCAGCCCGAACCGATCTAGTTCAACCTCACCGTTACTCATAAATCCCAAATCATACATCATAATTCCAGGACGAACATCCGTTCGTCCATCACGTGTTCCGCCGGTACTCTCCGCCGACTTCGAACAGGGCGTGGGTAATCTGGCCTAGCGAACACGATTTGACGGTTTCGAGCAATTCGTCGAACAGGTTGCCGCCGGACCGGGCGGCGTCTTGTAGCTGCCGTAGCGCTGTGGGGGCTTCGCCGGCTCGGTGCGACTGGAAACGGCGCAGGTTGTGAATCTGCCGGCGCTTCTCTTCGTCGGTCGAGCGCATCAACTCGACCGGCGCGTTCGCTGCTTCGTCCTCGGTCTCGGCCTTGAACGTGTTGACGCCGATGATGGGCAACTCGCCGGAGTGCTTCTTCTGCTCGTAGAGCATCGACTCCTCCTGGATTTTGCCGCGCTGGTACATCGTCTCCATAGCTCCGAGTACGCCGCCGCGCCGGTTCAGGCGCTCGAACTCTAGCAGTACGGCTTCTTCAACGAGGTCCGTCAGTTCGTCTGTAATGAACGCACCCTGGAGCGGATTCTCGTTCTTCGCCGGCCCGAATTCGCGGTTGATGATCAACTGAATCGCCATGGCCCGGCGAACGCTTTCCTCAGTGGGCGTCGTGATGGCCTCGTCGTAAGCGTTGGTGTGGAGGCTGTTGCAGTTGTCGTAGACCGCGAGCAGCGCCTGGAGGGTCGTGCGGATGTCGTTGAACTGGATCTCCTGCGCGTGGAGACTCCGGCCCGAAGTCTGGATGTGATACTTGAGCTTCTGGCTTCGGTCATTGGCGCCGTATCGGTCGCGCATCGAAACGGCCCAGATCCGCCGCGCGACGCGCCCGATGACGCTGTACTCGGGGTCGAGGCCATTCGAGAAGAAGAACGACAGGTTCGCGGCAAAATCGTCGATGTGCATCCCCCGCGAGAGGTAGTACTCGACGAGGGTGAAGCCATTCGACAACGTGAAGGCCAACTGCGTGATCGGGTTCGCGCCGGCTTCCGCGATGTGATAGCCGGAAATCGACACGGAGTAGTAGTTCCGCACGCCGTGATCGATGAACGAGGCCTGCACGTCACCCATCATCCGCAGCGCGAACTCGGTCGAGAAGATGCAGGTGTTCTGCGCCTGGTCTTCCTTGAGGATGTCGGCTTGAACCGTGCCGCGAACCCGCTTGAGGGTATCGGCCTTGATCGTGGCAAACTCATCCGAGGTCAGCAAGCCCCACTCGACGAGTTCGGAACCCGTCGTGCCGAGCAGCCCGAGTCCGGACCCGTCGTGCCCCACCGGCAAGGCCGCGGGCGCGCCATCGCCTCCCCCATCGTACGGTGTGTACCGGGGCCGGTCTGGCCCGAGCCGGCGCTCGATGTTGGCACGTGCTTCGTCCCAGCGGCCTTCGCGCTTCAGGAAGAACTCGACCTGTTGATCGATGGCCGTGTTCATGAAGAAGGCCAAGATCATCGGAGCCGGCCCATTGATCGTCATGGAGACGCTCGTGGCGCGGTCGCAGAGATCGAAGCCGGAATAGAGCTTCTTCATGTCGTCCAGCGTGCAAATCGACACGCCGGCATTGCCCACTTTGCCGTAGATATCCGGCCGCTCGTGCGGGTCGAACCCGTAGAGCGTGACGCTGTCGAACGCGGTCGACAACCGCTTGGCCGGCATGCCCTCGCTGACCAAATGAAACCGCTTGTTGGTGCGCTCCGGCCCGCCTTCACCGGCGAACATGCGCGTCGGGTCCTCCCCGGCTCGCTTGAACGGGAAGACGCCGGCGGTGTACGGGAAATAGCCGGGCAGATTTTCCCGGTAGGCAAACCGCAGCCGCTCGCCGGCATCCTGCGTGCGCGGCAACGCGACCCGAGGAATCCGCAGCCCGGAGAGCGATTCCGTAAACAACGGCACCGTGATGTCGCGCTTGCGGACCTGATACGTAAACGTTTCTTGCCGGTACGCCTCGGCGAGATCGTCCCAGTTCGACAGGATATCCCGGCTCTTGGGCGAGAGCTTGCTCCACCAGTGATCACGCATGGCTTCGAGCCGGCTCGCGAGCAAGTCGCGGTCGTCCGGGTCCCACGCCTCGACTTGTTCGAGCGCGCCCACGGCATGCCCCCACTTGCGAGCGACGTCAACTTGGGCGTCGGCGTCAGAGTGATAGCTGCGGACCGACTGGGCGATGTCTGCCAAGTATCGCTGCCGTTCCGGGGCGATGAGCGCATGAGCGTCGGGGTCGACGCCAGGCGTGGTCTCGAAGACGTTGCTGGGGCGGTTGAACGCGAACGCTCCGTTGAGCCGGCCGAGCAGGCCGAGGTACAGGTTGGTAACGCCCGGATCGTTGAAGCGCGCGGCCATCGTCGGGTAGACCGGCATGGCGTCCGTCGGCTGATCGAACAGGCCTCGGTTGCGCTGGACCTGTTTCCGCACGTCGCGTAGCGCGTCCCGCCCGCCTGGCTTCTCGAACTTGTTGAGCGCGACGTAATCCGCCACGTCGAGCATCCCGATCTTTTCGAGCTGCGACGGCGCGCCGAACTCGGCCGTCATGACGTAGAGCGTGACATCCGCCAGCTCCTCGATCTCCGAATCGCTCTGCCCAATGCCGGCCGTCTCGACGATCACGAGGTCGAAGCCGGCAGCCTGGCAGACCTGGATGGCTTCCCGGAGCGCCTGCGTGGTGGCGCGGTGTGCTTGACGCGTCGCGAAGCTGCGCATGTACACCCGGTCCGTGCCGGCGCCGTAGAGCGCGTTCATCCGGATGCGGTCGCCGAGCAACGCGCCCCCCGTCCGCCGGCGGGTTGGATCCACTGACAGCACGGCGAGCTCGATGTCATCGAAGTCGTTCAGGAAGCGCCGCACGAGCTCGTCCGTGAGCGTCGACTTGCCGGCACCGCCCGTTCCCGTGATGCCGAGCACAGGCGGGCGATCCGTCGGCTCAGACGCTGCGAACGTAGCTTCCCCTGCAGAGGCCGGCACCAGGTTCGATTCGGTGCGCGTAAGGTTTCGAGCCAAGCGTAAGGCCGCCGGTGCTTCGGCCGAAACGTCCTGTTCGGCGAGCGGATGATCGCATTGGTCGATCATGTAGTCGATCATGCCCTCGAGCCCCATCCGCAGTCCGTCTTCGGGCGAGAAGATTTTCGCCACCCCATAGGCCTCCAGCGCCTCGATCTCCTCCGGCACGATGACCCCCCCGCCGCCGCCGAAGACCTGGATGTGGCCGGCGCCGCGCTCCCGGAGCAAATCGATCATGTAACGGAAGTACTCGTTATGCCCACCTTGGTAGCTCGACACAGCAATCCCGTGCGCGTCTTCTTCGATAGCGGTCTGCACGACGTCCAGCGCCGAGCGGTTGTGCCCGAGGTGGATGACTTCAGCACCACGTGCCTGGAGGATGCGGCGCATGATGTTGATGGCCGCATCGTGCCCATCGAACAGGCTGGCGGCAGTGACGAAACGGACAGGATGCT
>JBCDHV010000003.1:0-24923 GCA_038749615.1 Bacteroidota bacterium | reverse complement strand
AGTCGAGTTGAACCGAAGAGGCTGGCTGCCGGCTCCGTTCTCGGAAACGATCTCGACGAACCACTTCGCCGCCATCAGTTTGGCCTTCACGGCGCTATTGGTCATCGAAACCGTCTCGCTCATCCTGGCGCTGGCACGCTCCGTGGCGGCCTCGATGGGCGCGCAGCTCGAACTGTTCTCGCTCATCCTCCTGCGTGAGGCGTTCAAGGAACTCGGTGATCTCCCCGAACCCATCGTCTGGGAGACCGCACGCGATTCGGTGCTTCACGCTCTAGCCGATGGAGCCGGCGCCCTCCTGGTCTTCATAGGAGTCATCGTCTACAACCAGCTTCAGCGTCACCGCACCATTACGGCCGATGCCGACGACCTCCAGCGCTTCGTCCAGGCCAAGAAGGCCATTGCGCTGGGCCTGATCGTCGCGTTCATCATCGCCGGCGTCGAAGATGCCTGGCGCATCGTCACGCAAAACGACCCCTACCCGTTCTTCGATGCGTTCTTCACCGCGCTCATCTTCGCCGACATCCTGATCGTTCTGGTCTCGCTGCGCTACACCGACACCTACGCCGTCGTCTTCCGCAACGCCGGCTTCGCCCTCGCAACGGTCATCCTTCGCCTCGCGCTCGTCGCACCGCCCTACGTGAACGTCCTCCTCGGCCTCGGGGCAACCCTCTTCATGATCGGCCTCACCCTCGCCTACAACCGCGCGCCGATCTTTGTACGAGAGCTGGAGTTGGAGAAGTAGTGTTTAGTTTTCGGTGTTTAGTGTTTAGCACTGACGGAGCGTGCCGGCAGGGCTGACAGTTTTCGCCGTCGGGTAGGTCTGAGCTTCGGAAATGGACGAACGCCCCAAACGAGATCTAAACACTAAAAACTAAACACCAAACACTCCCAGCTCAGCTTTTCAGTCCAACGCCAGCGCACCCTCCCTTGTCCTTCTTCCGTTCCAGACGTTCGACCATGACCGCCGACGAGTGCTGGGTGAGCCCTGGCCAGCTCGCCACGGTGGCGGGGCGGACGATCCTCCGGGGCATGGTGTACGTGGGCACGGGACTGCCGGCCACCGTGCGCTGGTACGGGGCCGAGCCGGCACTCATTGATCCGCTGCTGCCAGTGCGGGGCTACGAGACCGTTCCCATCGATTCGGATCTCAGCTACGCTGACCTGGCCCCCGACGAGCGCGGCGAAATGCTCGATTGGCTCGCTGATGGCGCATCGGGACCTCTGGGCGACGAGGCGTACCTCGCGCTCTATTTCGCCGGCCTCGAACGTCGATTTTTCTTTGACGATGGGACGACGGAAGCCGACCGCGATGCCATCTATGACGAGGTGCGCCGGCTGCTAGCCGAGTATCCGCATGTGCGCTCGTTCCCGTATTACGCACGTCGGTTTCTCGAAGCGGCGGAGATCGCCCGGCGCTCGGCCGAGCCGCTCTACACGCAGCGGCCGGCCATCACCCGTCAGTATAGCCTGGGGCTTGCCGGCCAAGTCGCCCTCGGGCAGGCCGTGGCGGACGACCAGCCCATTCCGGCCGACTGGATGCTGCTCTGGGCTTACCAAAACGATCATGCCGAGTGGACGCGGCGCACGCCGGCGCAGCGGTGCATGAGGGAGATGCGTCAGCTTTTTCAGTTGCGCTACACCGAGCGCTTCGGCGAGGGCATCCAGATCGGCCGCACCCGAGGCCGGCTCCAGGTGCACTACCACGCATCGACGGGGTTTTTCGCCGTCAAGATCAACGTTGGGGCGCTGCCGGATGTGTCGAAGCTGAGGCGTCCGCTCAATCAGATCCGCCCGGTGTTCATCCAGTGCACCGACGAACTGAGTGCCTACAGCCGGTTCATCGGACGGCACCCGGAGAAACGAGGCACCCGCGAAGCCATCGGGCTGCTCCCCGACGATCTCGCCCGTGCTCAAATCGCCCGGATGGATGATCCGTTCGTGCGTTGGGTCGGTGAGAGGGTGGCGGAACAGGCAATCGCAACCGTGTCGGCGAGTGAGTTGATCGACCAATGGACATCGGACGAAGACCTCGTCACGAAAACGGGCGCGTTGCGCAAGCGAGCAGCGGAGGGACTCACCGGCTTCCTCGATCTGTTGGACATGGGGATGGAGCCCGACGTCCGCCGAGGCCGGCCGGCGCTGAAACGAGGCCAGCAGGCGGTGCTGTTCGAGTTGCTGGACGAGACCTCGCGCGAGACCTCGCCGCCCATACCTCACTCCCAAGCGGCCGAACTCACGTTGCATTTGGCTGCTGATATGGCCGGCACCACGCCCTCAGCCAAGGCGCGAGCGGTGCTTGAGCACGCCATCGAGACCTGGCCCGAAATCAGCCCGTCGGAGCAGCGCCGGCTGTCGGCGTATCTCGCGTGGCAGTTGACCACCAAGCCGTCGGCGCGAGGCCTCAAACCGCTGATCGCGAAGCACCTCGATTCAGAGGGCCGGCGCAAGGCTGCGAATCTCGCGCTTCGGGTCGCGCTCACCGAGGGGCAGTTCCAGCCGGCCGGCATCAAACGGCTCGAAAAACTCTACCGAACCCTCGGCCTCGACCCCGGCACGCTCTACACGGACATGCACCAGCTGCAACTCGGTGCCGATCAACCGCATCTCGTCCGGCCCGCCACGCCCGGCACGCGCGGACGCACCATCCCGCTGGCCCCTAGCGGTGATCCAGACAACGACTTGCCGGCGCTCGACCTCGACATGACCCTCGTACGCGCCAAGCTCGCCGACACTGCGAAGGCGTCGGCGTTGCTGGCGGATGTCTTCGCCGAGGAAGAGGACGCAGAAGAACACGCCATCGAAGAAGCCGGCAGTGAAGAACCCGGCACCGAAGAACCCGAGGCAGACACGACTAGACCTGACCTGCTCGGACTGGACGGGCAACACGCGGCGCTCGTCCGCGCGCTCATGACCCAGGCCGAATGGCGGCGCGAGGCGTACGAAGCGCTCGCCGGGGAACTGGGGCTGATGCCCGGTGGTGCATTGGAGGTCATCAACGAATGGGCCTTTGAACGGGCCGGCGACGCACTCGTCGAGGACGGGGACCCGATGCACATTGATCACGAAGTCTGGGAGGATATCCATGCCGTCAACTGAACGCCCGAAGCTCCGCGCCCGCGAGCGCCGCGCCATCGTCCAGGCGCTGCGTGCCGGCGTCGTGCCGCGTGCGGGGTTGCACCACATCCAGGTAGGCCGCAGCCGGGAGCTCGACGCGCTCATGCAGGACATTGAGCAGGTGCGCGAGGGCGGCTCGGCAGTGCGGTTCGTGATCGGCGAATATGGGTCGGGCAAGACGTTTTTCCTGAATCTCATCCGGCTCGTCGCGCTCGAAAAAGGGCTCGTTGCCGTCCAGGCCGATCTCACGCCCGACAAGCGGCTGCAAGCCTCGGGCGGGCAGGCGCGCGCGCTCTACGCCGAGTTGATGCGCAACCTCAGCACGCGCACCAAGCCCGACGGCGGGGCGCTACCGGCGATGGTCGAGCGCTTCATTGCCCAGGCCGACCAGCAGGCGCGCATCCAGCGCCGGGACACCGAGTCCGTCATCTGCGAGCGCCTGGCCGACCTCGAAGAGCTCGTCTCCGGTTACGATTTCGCCGGCGTGTTGGCGGCCTACTGGCGCGCGTACCAGGAAGGCGATTCCGCCACGCAGGCCGCCGTGCTGCGTTGGCTCCGCGCCGAGTATCCGAACCGGACGGCCGCCAAGAAAGACCTGCCCGTCTCGACGATCATCGACGACGAGAACTGGTACGATTACCTCAAGCTGATGGGCCGGTTTGCCAAGCTCGCCGGCTACGAAGGGCTGGTGGTGCTGGTCGACGAGGCCGTCAATCTCTACAAGCTCAACCACAAGACCGCACGCAGCCGCAACTACGAGCAGATTCTGCGGATCGTCAACGACAGCCTGCAAGGGACCTCCGAGGGCATCCTGTTCATGGTGGGCGGGACGCCGGAATTTCTGATGGACCCGTACCGCGGGCTGTACTCCTACGAGGCGCTGCAAACCCGGCTGGCCGAGAACCAGTTTGCCGGCAACGGTCTGATCGATCTATCCGGACCCGTCATCCGGCTGCAAAACCTTGCGCCGGAAGATCTCTACGTGCTGCTCGCGAACATCCGGCGCGTGTTCGTCGGCTCGTCGCTCGACGCCGGCCGGGTGCCGGACGAGGCGCTGGAAGCCTTCATGCGCCACTGCGCCCAGACCATCGGCGACGCGTACTTCCGCACGCCGCGTAACACCGTCCGCGCCTTCACCGATCTGCTCGCCATCCTCGAACAGAACCCCGAGGCGAGTGTGGATCAACTCCTTGGCCACGTCCGCCTCGAACGAGAAGCCAACCCGGACCTCGCGCCGCTGCCTGAGGCATCCCCCTCAAATGGGTCACAGGCCGACGAGCCTACTTCCGAGCCCGATCCTACGCCGGCTTCTCAGATGGATTCAGACGACGATCTGGCGTCGTTCTCCCTGTGAGGGGCCTGCCATGAGCGCGTCTTCAGCGTTCGAGTTGCTGCACCGGTCGATCCAGCGCTGGATCTGGCGGTCGGGCTGGACGGAGCTTCGCGATTTACAGGAGCGCGCCATCCCGGCCATCCTCGCCGAAGACCGAGACGTGGTCTTGGCCGCCGCCACGGCGAGCGGAAAAACCGAGGCGGCGTTTCTGCCGGTGTTGTCGCTGCTGGCCGAGCGCGACCGGGGAGAGGAGGTGGAAGGCTTCCGCGCGCTCTACCTGAGCCCACTCAAGGCGCTCATCAACGACCAATTCGACCGCCTCCGGCTCATGGGCGAGGCGGCCGGTGTGCCGGTCCACCGCTGGCATGGCGACGTGCCGCAGAGCCAGAAGAACCGCGCCCGTCAACACCCGAGCGGCGTGCTGCTGATCACGCCGGAATCCCTCGAAGCGCTGCTGATGCGCGACGGACTCCAGGCGCGCCGGCTGTTCGGGGAGGTGCGGTTTCTGATTGTCGACGAACTGCATGCCTTCATCGGCACCGAGCGCGGCCGGCAGCTCCAGAGCCTGCTGCACCGCGTCGACCTCGCCTCGCGCCGCACCCGGCCTCGCATTGCCCTCTCGGCCACCCTCGGCGACATGCCCCTCGCCGCCGACTTCCTCCGCCCCGGCCGCACCGAGCCGGCAGTGATCATCGAAGGCCAGGAAGGCCAGTCCGAACTCCGCCTCCAAGTCCGCGGCTACACCGGATCCCCCCCGAAAATCCCCACGAACGACACACCCACAGACGACACACCTACACACGATGCATCCACGCTAGAACGCATCGCGACGCACATCTTCACTCATTTGCGCGGCCAGGACAACCTAGTCTTCGCCAACAGCCGCAACCGGGTCGAGCAACTCGCCGACGCGCTGCATGAGCGCGCACAACGCCTTGGGGTGCCGCACGAGTTCTACCCGCACCACGGCAACCTCTCGAAAGAAATCCGCGAACAGGCCGAGGCTCAGCTCAAATCTGGCCGGCCAGCGACCGCCGTGTGCACGTCGACCCTCGAACTCGGCATCGACATCGGATCGGTGCAATCCATCGCCCAGATCGGCCCGCCCCCAGCCGTGGCGAGTTTGCGGCAGCGATTGGGCCGGTCGGGCCGGCGAGCGGGGGAGCCGGCGGTGCTGCGCGTCTACATCGCCGAGCCGCCCCTGAGCCGCGACGCCCGCCCTGACGAGCCGCTTCGTCTTAGGTTGGTCCAGACCGTCGCCATGATCGAGTTGTTGCTCGCCCGCTGGTACGAACCGCCTCGCCCCGAGGCGCTGCATCTCTCGACGCTCGTCCAGCAGCTGTTGTCCGTGATCACGCAACTCGGCGGAGCCCGCGCTGACGCGCTCTACGACGCTCTCTGCCGGCGCGGCCCGTTTCGCTCGGTCACGCCCACGCTCTTCGCCGATGTGCTGCGCAGCCTCGACCGGCGCGAGGTCCTCCAGCAATCGCCCGGCGACGGCAGCCTGCTCCTCGGCCCCGAGGGCGAGCGGCTGACCAGCCAGTACAGCTTCTACGCCGCCTTCTCGACCGAAGAAGAATACCGGCTCGTCTGCGACGGCAAGACCCTCGGCACGCTGCCCGTCACGCACGCGGTGGCCCCCGGGATGCACCTGGTGTTTGCCGGTAAGCGCTGGAAGATCCTCGACGTAAGCCCACGCGAGTCCCGCATCACCGTTGCCGCGAGCCCCGCCGGCACCGCCCCCTCGTTCGGCGGCGACGCCGGGCACCTGCACGCGCACGTCGCCCACACCATGCGCGCGCTCTACCGCCGGGAAGACGCGCCCCGTTACCTCGACGCGCCGGCCCGCGAGCTGCTCGCCCAGGGCCGCCGGCAGTTCGAAGCGCTGAAGCTTGGCCGCCACTGGGCCATCGACGCCGGCACCCAAACGCTCGTCTTCCCCTGGCTCGGCACCCCCGGCCTGAACGCGCTGGCGCTGGCGCTTACGGATTTGGGTCTGAGCGTCGAGACCAACCGCATCCACCTCAGCGTCGACGCCGAGCCGGCCATCGTCCGCGGCGCCCTCACCCGCCTCGCCGCCGAACCACCGCCGTCGCCGGCCCGCCTAGCCGCCGTCGCCCCGCCCCGCGAGACGGCCAAGCACCACACGCTCCTAGACGCCCCGCTACTCCATGCCGATTACGCCAGTGCGCATTTAGACGTGCCGGCGGCCTGGCAGTGGCTCCTCGCCCGTGGGCGGGCGAGTTGAGGGGTAGATGGGTGGTCGGTCGTGTGACGGGGTGGAGGAGCAGAGGGGCTTAGGACCTATCCGAAAAGCCCTCGCGGGCTGCGAACGGCTGCGCGAACGCTGCGCTTCGTTGCTCTGCATCGCCGTAGCTGGCGCTACGCCTGCTTCGAGCGCTTCGCTCAACGTCCGCTCGCACGTTCTCGCCTTCTGCGCCGACTTTCCGGATAGGTCCTTAGGGGCAGAGGAGATCGACATGTCGAAAGAATGTCACCTGCTACCTGTCCATCCGCGACGCGAGCACAGCGAGCAAATATGTGCTAGATTCGTGCTTGTCCTCCACCTGATTCTTCCGTCCGCCCGTGCGCGCTTACATCGCCAACACCGATTACGACTGGTACCGGCATCTGCTTCAGGTGTCGCGGCGGCCGGCGGGACTGGATGAGGCGAACTTCTGGCGTCCGTCGGGCCGGCGGGTGGTGAAGCCGGCGTACGGGAGTCCGTTTGTGTTCAAGCTCAAGAAGCAGCACGGGCACGCCATCGTTGGGTTTGGCCTGTGGGCGGCGTACGCCCGGCTCTCGGTGGAAGAGGCGTGGCAGACCTTCGGCGAAAAGAACGGTGCGGCGACCCGGGAGGCGGTGTGGAAACGCGTCGTCCAGTACGTCCAGGGCCTGCCGGCTTTTCCGTACCGCCCCACGCACCCCATCGGCTGTGATCTCATCGCTGGCCCGGTGTTTTTCCCGGAAGAGCTCTGGATCGCCGGGCCGGCCGACTGGAAGCCGAACATCGTCACAGGCAAAGGCTACGAGGTCGCCACTGGCGAGGGCCGGCGTATCTGGCACGCCTGCTTGGAGCGTGCGGCCCTGCTCGGGCCGGCTGTACCGCTCATTGGCGATCCTGGACAGGCTGAGCAGCCGACGTTGTTTACGGAGACCAATGAGCCCGAGCGGTTCGGTGCCCCACAGCTTGTCCGCCCGAGGTTGGGCCAGGGCACGTTCCGATACGCCGTGCAGACGGCCTACGGGAAATGCGCCGTTACCCGGGAGCATTCCTTGCCGGCGCTCGACGCGGCCCACATCGTCCCCGTCGCTGCCGGCGGCCCCCACGAAATCTCCAACGGCCTGCTCCTCCGCGCCGACATCCACCGCCTCTTCGACCGGGGCTACGTCACCGTCACGCCGGATTACCAGTTCAAGGTCAGCCCACGCCTCGCCAATGAGTTTGACAACGGCAAGGTGTACTATGAGTTGGAAGATCGCCGGCTGTGGTTACCAAAGCATTCCGAACACTTCCCAAAGCGGGAATGGTTGGAGCAGCATGAGGCCGAGGTTTTTCTGAAATACTGAATCTGATTTAATATTTTTAAGTAATTGTTTAGTAAAGGTCTATGCCTGTTGATTTAATTTTCTCCAATATGAAGCGATCAGCTCGAATCAAACAGGTCTAGCGATTAGTTGGCGCATACTACATCATCTTAGATATCTTCATTCCAGGGCACCAAGGGCAGAGCTATTTTGAGAGTCGACCTCACTCATTCTGCCTCCTTGTTCGCTACCATGCCTCCCTTGTTCTCTGGTCACGAGACGTTTCCGCTACGCTACGCTTGGCTTGCAAAGGCAGTCGAAGCTACTGCCCAAAACGGCCATATTTTCAGCGATGACTCTGCGATCGCTACATTCGGAGTCGGGCGCAACATGGTGCGGTCCATAAAGCACTGGGGCCTCGCCACAGGCGTGTTGGAGTCTGAAGATCGAAACAGCACCAAACCGAGCGAGTTTGGCTGGTCAACGTTTGGTCCTGATGGATGGGACCCGTACTGTGAGGACCCTGGGACACTTTGGGTTCTACATTGGCATCTCTGTCGCGATGCAGGGCGTGCGGCACTCTGGTACTTTGTCTTTGGGCTGTGGCGGGGCCATGTTCTCGACCTGCAAAGACTTGAGCCAGAGCTGGCAAAGTGGCTGGGAGAGATAGAAGAACCTGCACCATCAGCGTCAACTCTGAAGCGAGATTTCCTGTGTCTTTCGGCTACGTATGGTCCGTCGGTCTCGTCACGCAATCTCGAAGACTCTATAAGTTGTCCGCTTAAATCGTTGGGACTGCTTTACAGTGACGCGGGCACGCTTCACCTGCGTGAAGGGCACCAGCGTCGGATACCTCCAGAGGTATTCGCATACGCTGTGATCGACTACTGGGAGCGTCATCATTCTGAGGCTCAAACTTTGTCGATTCAGCAGGTACTCCGTGCCAACGGCGCACCAGGACGCATATTTCTCTTGAGCGAGGAACATGCACACGATCTCGTAACGCGGATTGAGCAGCTCGAGGCCTCGCCATTTCGTTACGACAACACAGCAGGTATTCAGCAGTTGTACAGGACAGACAACTCTAGGCCAAGCGAGCTCTTGGAGCGGTTTTACAAAACTATGCACCCTATCTCCTAGGCAAGAGCTATGTCTGTAACGGTTCGAGGTCGATTTCGCAGGAGTGTCAACCTTGCTCTTGACTTGCAAGAGGAGGCAAGCCTGGAAGGGTACATCGTCACGTCGAAAGGACGCGAGATTCTGGAGCATGTAGCCGATGCTTTAGAGCTAGAAGAAGCTCACCGTGCCTGGACAATAACTGGACCCTACGGTGGAGGAAAGAGTGCTTTTGCTCTTTTCCTAGCCCTACTACTCCGGAATGATCAGACGGCAATCGCTAAGCTTGCGGGGGAAGATCCTGCTCTCGCACAGCGTTTCAACACAGCTCTTGAAGGACCATACTGCCCTATTCTTGTCGCAGGAGCACGTGAATCACTTTCCAAAGCGCTTCTTCGCGGTCTAGCAGGAAGTCTCCGCCGGTTTTCCAAAGGATTTGGGCGAAAGCGCGGCCGCCCTAGTCGAAAGATTCGGGCCTTACGTGAAACGCTTGATCAGCTTGCGCTGGAAGCAGATCAGGCCGTTGTGGGAAATGAACCTACAGCCGCTCTTGACCTGTTTGAGCGAGCATCTGAAGCCGTAAGTCTGGGCGCAGGCGGCGGGCTGATAATTATGGTCGATGAGCTTGGTAAACTGCTTGAGTATGCTGCTCTACACCCAGAGGGAGGAGACCTTTTCATTCTTCAGCAACTTGCTGAGCGCGCGGCGCGAGCACCTGTCTCAGTTAGTGATGAGGTGACGCGTTCTGCACCGCTACTGCTGTTTACTATCTTGCATCAAGCATTCGAACGCTACGCAGGACGTTTAAACCAGACGCAGCGGGACGAATGGCAAAAGATACAGGGACGCTTTGCCGACATTGCTTTCATAGAGCCAATCTCAGAAACGCTTCGACTCCTCTCTCAGGCGATATGCCTAGACGACCCAACCCCTCTGTCTGAGCAGGCTAAAGGAGTGGCTGCAGCATTTGTCCCCTACGCTGTAGCGCGCGGGACTACCGACCCTGACTGGATTAGAGACCAGCTTTACAACTCCTGGCCTCTCCATCCATCCGTTAGCCTACTTGTAGGTCCCTTGTTCAGGCGGCTAGCGCAGAACGAGCGTTCTCTCTTTGCCTTTCTTGCGTCTGGAGAACCACACAGCTTTCTGGATGTGGTTGAAGGTAAAGACACGGAGCAGGCTGACCTGTTTGAGTCTACGCACTCCTCTATCGTTTACCGGCTCGACCATCTCTATGACTACTTGGTAACGAACCTTGGAGCAACGCTGTTTTCTGAGCGGATGAACCGTCTCTGGGCAGAAACAGAGGCGGCTCTTGCTTCGCTACGTGATCCAGACCCGTTGCAGATTCGTCTCGTGAAGCACATAGCTCTTCTTGGCTTCGCAGGACAGCTTGCCGGGTTGGCTCCTACCCCAGAGGTCTTGACGCTCACGGCAGATACTGATGCTGCGCAAGTGCGCAAAGCCTTGAATGCATTAAGGAATGCGCGAGTGGTCACCCATCGTCTCTTCCAGAACGAGTACAGGGTGTGGCAGGGAAGCGATTTCGATTTGGAAGCCGAACTCGCAAAGGCTCGTACCGCAGTACCTCTGCGGACCCCCCTTGCAGATCTTTTAGCTCGAACCGTTCCCCCAACTCCGGTTCTCGCCCGTCGCCACTCGTACCGAACTGGAACGAGTCGGGTCTTCGAAGTGGTGTATGCTTCTGACGAGACTTGGCGGTCGGCCCTGGAAAAACCTTGTACCAAGACCGACGGCCGCATCGTGTACGTCTTGCCGGAGCACGACGACACGATAGCCTTATCGCGCTCGATTCAGGAGGCAGTTTCTGACAGACTCACCCTCGTGGCGATTCCTGATGGAGTAGCTGCTCTCCGGGTTGTGGTTCGCGATCTAGCCTGCTTGGATTGGGTTCGTTCTAACTCGGATGATCTCGAGGGCGACGAAGCGGCTAGGAAAGAGGTTGGGATGCAGCGGGCAGCTCTTGCTGCTGAGGTCGAACGCCGGCTCACAACGCTGTTGGTGGCTGACCAGAGTGGCCAGAATCCCTGTGTGTGGATCACACCGACGGGAACGTTTCGTCTGAAGAGTGAGCGCTCGCTTCAGCAAAAGCTCAGTTTGGTGTGCGATGCCGTTTTTGCTCATGCCCCTGAGGTGTGGAATGAGCTGTTGAACAGACGAAAGCCGTCGTCTAGTGCGGTGCGAGGCTTGAAGCTGCTGATTGGTGCAATGCTCGAGCACGACGATGAAGACCGTCTCGGCATAGAGGGCACACCTGCCGAATATGGCATGTATGCTTCCGTCTTAGAGGCTACAGGAATTCATCGTAGAGATGAAGATGGTAGATGGTATTTCGGACGACCTGATCCTGCGTCGCGGCCGGGCTGTGTAGCTGTATGGGACGCTATAGCCAAGATTCTCCGAGAGGCACAAGGGCAGCCTGTTCCGATACACGTGTTCTACGATACTCTGACAGCTCCACCGTATGGTGTCCGACCCGGCTTGATACCCGTCTTCCTGTTTGCGTTTTACAAGCACGCAGAGGATGAGATTGCATTCTATGAGAGTGAGACCTTCGTGCGTGACCTCTCCTTCGAAACGATGGAACGGCTGCTAAAGAGTCAAGAGAAGCGCCAGGACACATTTACAATGCAATGGGTAGAGATAGATGGTGCCCGAGCTGAAACACTCAAAGTGCTAGCCCCATTTCTAGGACTTCCAGCCTCGATAGACAAACCTTTACCCATCGCAATCCGGCTTCTCAGGCGTATTCATCAATTGCCGTCTTACGTGAGGACAACAGCGTCACTCTCCGATCTGACTCTTGCCGTGCGTGAGGCTCTTCAGCGGGCCACAGACCCTAAGAAACTTCTTTTTGAAGACCTTCCAGTGGCTTGCGGTACGGGCTCGTTCTTGAGTGACACCCAGGACGCATCGAAACGGATCGAAGAATTTTCTTCTTGCCTCCAGGAGGCTCTGCGTGAGTTGTCTGGGGCATATGATGTCCTTCTGGTTGATTTGGAAAATCGATTTGCCGCCGCATTTTCCCTCCAGAAGCAACACACAGATGATCGTCGGCGCGAGTTTGCTGAACGAGCAACTGCACTTCTACCATTAGCAAGCGATCTGGCATTTAAGGCCTTTCTTGTTCGCGCCAGCGATGAAATATTAGATACTCGCTCTTGGTTCGAGTCGCTCGCGGCTCTTCTAGCCAAGCGTTCACCTGCGCAGTGGAGTGATGAGGATCACAAGCGATACCGTATTGCACTCCGTAGGACAGCGGAGTCCTTCTTCAAGCTTGAGCCTCTAGCCTTTGACCTGGAGTCAGGAGAAGAAACTGGTCCAACGCAACCCGGCGTCGCAGAGGCACTCCACCCCAGAAATGAGCCTGACCCTCGTCAGAGTGTCCGACGTGTGCGACTCTTCGTAAAGGTTCTAAGTGACATGGAGGAAGATGGTATTATCCATATCCATCAAGAGGATGATGCCTTAGTAACTGCACTTTACGACGAACTTGTCGCGGTTCTACGTGGTGTGAATGCAAATACAGATGTGAAGTTGGCAGCCTTGAGCAAACTCACCGCTGAGTTATTGAGTCAGCGGAAGCCTACATTCTCAGATGAGGCCTCAAACTAGCAGGTGATGCATGGGTAAAACTCGCCACATTGTTGCTTTCAGCGGAGGCAAGGACTCCTCAGCCCTTGCGATCTATCTCCATGACCCTGAGCGCTGGCGGCGTGCTCTGGGAAAATCGGGACTTTCACCACGCCCCCCGCTAGTGGACGCGGAATATGTATTCTGTGATACCGGAACCGAACTCGATGAAACATACGACTACCTCGACCGCCTCGAAGCTTACTTAGGTCGCTCTATTCAGCGTCTCAGTGCTGAAGCTCCACCCGACAAAACGCCATTCGACCATCACCTCCAGTTATTCGGTGGGTTTCTGCCAAGTGCGCAGATGCGCTGGTGTACGAGAAAGCTCAAACTAGAGCCGTACGAGAAGTATGTAGGGGAAGCTCCAGTCATCTCGTATGTCGGCATACGTGCAGACGAGAAACGAGAAGGGTACATCTCGACCAAACCCAACATCACTAGCATTTTTCCTTTCAAGGAAGATGGAATCGTAAAGTCGGACGTCTATCGCATCCTCGACGAGAGTGGCGTAGGGATGCCAGACTACTACAAGTGGCGAAGCCGGTCGGGTTGCTACTTCTGCTTCTTCCAGCGCCGTAGTGAGTGGGTCGGGCTCATGGAAAACCACCCGCACCTCTTCGAGCGAGCGAAGGCCTACGAGAAGATTAACCCAGATACGGGGGAAGCCTACACATGGAGCGGAACGGAGTCGCTCGACGAGCTCGCCCAACCAGAGCGCATCGCGGAGATCAAGCACCGCACTGAGCAGCGCGCTGCTCGCCTACGTGGGCGCCGCGGAGGCGTTACCCTCCTCGAGCAGTTCTTCGACGAGGTACGCGATGCCGAGGACGATGGTGTGGGGTGTAATATTTGCCACCTCTAGAACCTTCAGTGTAGGCGTCCAATGAAAGTATCAGAGGTCTTGCAAGCGCTTCAGACGTTCTTTTTAGACTTTATTGGTGCCGTCGCGCCGGGCAGCATCCTCCTAGTGGGTGTAGCTGTCGCTCTGGGACAGCAAAATGAGTTTGCGGGCGTGATTGTGAAGCTCCACAGCTTCGCATGGCCCGTTCTTCTGATCGCCACCTATACCTTGGGAAATGTCTCCGTGGGTGTGGGTGGTATCATCCTTGGCGACTGGAGGAAGTCTATTCGTGAGGCCCTCAAGGACCATCCTTCTGTTGAAGCCTTTAAGGATGAGATGCAACAGCGCACGCATGCCAAGCTCTCAGCTTCTGGCAATGACGGAGAGAGAGATTTCGGTAACCTTCGCAACTTGGCCCTTTCAGTAACTGATGCTGGCACCTCGCTGACGCACCGTTTCATGTTTATCGCTCTGTTCCATCTGGGTACGGCAGTTGCGATCACGATCAGCGCGGCTACTTTCTGGCTATCAATTCCGATCCAATCCCTTGCCTCTGAGTGGCCGAAAGGAGGATACGACCCGGGGGTAGCCGTCATCGTTAGCGTTGTGGCTATCGGGCTTGTCTGTGTCCTCCTGCTTCGATGGAAGGAATTTTACAGCCGCTCGATGCGTGTGCCCTTCTCGACAGCTCTCGCTCACTTAGTTGCAGAATCTCATGCTCCGAAGGTGCCTAGCAAAACAGTAAAGCCGTCTCTGAATGCTTGTAGCAGACGAAGTCGTGCTATCGTTTACCTTGCTGGAGGTTTTCGTACCGGTTGGCAAGACATTGTTATGAAGCATGCTAGCCACTTTTCTTTCTTCGACCCTCGCTCTCACGGATATCAGGACGAGAAAATGTATACGGCCTGGGATACAGAAGCAATTAGGCAGTCTGACATCATCTTTGCCTATGCAGAAGCAGAGAATCCTGGTCTGTACGCCCTTGCTCTAGAAATTGGATATGCTAAGGCTCTTGGAAAGATGGTCATTCTAGTCGAACAGCATCCGGACACAGGGCAACGACGACGCTACTTTGGAATGCTTCGAGCATGTGCGGACGTGAGCGTTGGTTCCTTAGATGAAGGCCTCGAGTTTCTAAGCTTTGAAGCAAAACAAAAACTCGCACCTGAAGATGATCCGGCTCGACCAAATTAGCATCAGGAAATGAGACGATTAAGGTAATCCTTTAGCTCGGACTGTGAGTAGTCAAGTCGACTCTTCTTTGAGGAGTCATATCGCTTTTGTGCAGACTCCTCCATTCAAATATAGAACTTGTTTGTAGCCGGTACTATGTGAGTGCCTACAGACTAGGTGTATAGTCCTGAGGTGTCGTGGGTAGGATCATGTACGAATCTGTCCGGTTCTCGTTGCCACTCTCGGCAGATATACTCGTATGGCGTCAAGCCTCTGAGCCTCTTGAGCCGCTTGGCGTGGTTGTAGGCCAGCAAGAAACTCAGCATATGCTGGCGCAACTGCTCGTGACTGCGGTAATAGTAGAGCTTCACCGTCGCCTCCTTGAGCGTCCGGTTCATGCGCTCGACCTGTCCGTTTGTCCACGGATGCCCGATCTTGGTGAGCCGGTGCTCCATGCCGTGCTCGGCACAGACTCGGTCAAAGAGATTGCGGAAGGCTTGCCGGTCGCGTCTCCGGTGAGTGAACTGGATGCCGTTGTCGGTCAGCACCGTATGGAGCCGGTAAGGAAAGGCCTGGATGACAGCTCGAAGAAAGCTGACGGCCGTGGCTCGTTTCGCCTTCTCATGCAGTTCGGCATAGCAGACCTTTCCCGCCCGCCCTGGCGGGGCGGAGTGCGGTCGATGGCAACGAAGAGATAGAGTTTGCCCTCTTCCGTGTGCACCTCGGCAATGTCGATGTGGACGTAGCCGATAGGGTAGCACTTGAAGGCCTTTCGCTTGGGCTTCTCCCCTGATCTCCGTCAGCCGGCTGATGCCGTGACGCTGCAGACAGCAGTGAAGCGAGGAGCGCCTCAGATGCGGGATGGTAGGCTGAAGCGCATAGAGATAATCATCGAGAGGCAGCAGCGTCAGCCGGCGAAAGGCGACGATGGTCGCCTCCTCCTCGGGCGAGAGGACGGTCGAGCGAGGCGTCTTCGGCCCCATCAGTGCGTCTTCGACGGTGGCCCGCTTGCGCCACTTCGAGACCGTCTTTCGGTTGATGTTGTGCTGCCGGGCGAGCGCGCTCACGCTTTCTTGGCTGCGCTGGATGGATCGGCGGATGGCTTGCGTCGTTCGGGCGCTGCCGTGTAGAATCTGTGCCGTAGGTCGTCGGGGCTGGAGAGGTCAAAAGCTAGACCATGACACTCTGGGACCATACACCTAGTCTCCTTAGCCAAGTGATCGCACGTATTCATCCACGTCATCTTTCTCATCAGCCTTCAGGTTAATTTTGGCGAGGAGGTCTGCGACGCAGACAAGAGGGCAGTAGTCACCATGGAGGTCCTCAATTACGTATTCTACGAGGTGGGTCGGTACGTTCTGGTTCTCGAGCTTGGTGCGCCGGGGCTCCGAGATCCCTTTCACTGTCCACCCAGGCTTCAACACGCGCCGGTCCCAGACAACGGCGAGCGCGAGGTCCTTGAACTCCTTGTCATGTGTGGCGAGTTCGAACTCGTCGACGAGATGCTGGAGGCGAAGCTTGAACTCCAACAGCTTGAGGTCGCTATCACTCCCTGGAGCGGTGTCAACCCACAGGAACTTCCCGTCGTAGCGGGCCTTTCCGAAAAAGCCGTATACCGAAAACTCGGGGTCTAAGAGACCCATCAATACGCTAAACAGGCCAACAAGCGTGTTCTCATCCTCTGGAAAGCGGCGAAAGGGGACTTTCTCACGCCGGATTTGGCCGAGCCTGACTACGTCTGGCATTGGGACGCCCTCGCCGCCGCCAGATGTATCCCTCTCTACAAAGAGCTTCGACATCGATACTAGCTTCGGGTAGCATGCCTCGAAGAAGGCTCTGACACGGCCGACTAGATGGTTGTTTACCATATGACGCTTGCCAATGTTCAGCGTAGCGTCGACGTTGATGGCAAAGTGGATTGTTTCGAGGTACCACGTAGAAGAGGTGCTGCGAACGGTTAGCTCATGGGCGGTGGGAGTACCGTTCGAAGCGATGAGCTTTAGGCCTCGGTTTTCAACACCGAGCATTTCGAAATGTGAGGTTCGGCCGATGGCGAGGTATATACCCGTGACCTTTTCAAGTACGTCCCGGAAGTCTTCGGCTTTGACGCGAGAGCGCTCGCGTTCGAGAATGGCGATGAGGTCGGCGTAGCGCTCTCTAAAATCGGTCTCCTTCTCGTTCGGCGTCAGCTTAAGGTCCAGGAACTTGTTCCGGAAAGAGACTGATAGCCGATTCCAATCTTCGTCGTTCGGCTTGATGCGTACGATATCGGAGTCGACATAGCTCCTGTATTTCATCGTGCGCTCGCTGTTGGCTAGGGCGATCTCAGCGTAGTCCCATGCTTTGTAGGGAAGCGTCATAGAAAACTCCTCCTTACTAAGGGCTGCGAGCCATCCGCCTACCTCGCCAGAGAGCCCTTCGAAACCGGAACTAGACCGCATGGTTAGGCGGATCTCCACCGGCTTCATTTGGCGAAGATCGCCTGTATCGGGGTCGCGGAGGGGAACGTTGAGAAGACTGTTCAGGCAGCCGACGTAAGACCGGGTGCGGAAATACCAGCCGAGGAAATGTTCGAGGTACTTCTCGTAAGGCTCCTCGCCTTGCTCCTTGGCCTCTTGGCGGTAGAGGGACTTCCACTTCACTGTGTCTTGGCCATGGAAGCGGCCAATGGCAGAGACGAACCTAGGTAAGGTGTCTGGCGGAAAGGTGGCGGTGACACGGGTATACGTCTCGCGGGAGGTAACGTCCCTGCATTCCTCAGCGTAGTCGGGCACCGCGTCCTGACTCGGATCTACGTAGCCTCGAAGTCCTTCTGACAAAAAGGACCATGCCTCATCGGTGCGCTGACTCTCTAGCTCGAACCGGTCAGTTGAGTACATCACCGCTTTGAGCCCGACTCCCTGGTAACCTTTTGCGGGAGAGCGAGAAGACAGCCGTTTCTCTTCGCCTGTACCACCGGGGCGTAGCAGGCCTAGATCATGCTTGAAGCCGACTCCATTGTCCTCAACAGTAACAGTTCCCGCATCGAAATCGAGTGTGACGTTTACTTCCCCACGCTCGATTCGGGAGTTTGCCTGGACGGCGTCGACGGCGTTCTGAACGAGCTCATGCACAACGATCCACTCCAAGTCGTATATCTCTACAATCTTACGGATATGACTTCGGACTATCTCCTCGCTGCCCTCATTGAGAAGGTCTCTTATGGTAGGCATACGCTTGAATGATTGTTGTCTACTGGGGGCACGCGGCCATGAGTTGGTTCCTCTCAAAGTTAAACGAGAACTGCGAATAGTACTTCTCCAATGGGTCAGTATTCGGGCAAGTCCGCAGACTCCGGTCTAGACTCCTCGCCCACGGTCTTCATGACCTCGTAGCCCTGTCTTTGGTGATCATGTACAGGAACACGGTGTGGAAGCAAATCGGTGAGCCGTGTCACCGACTAGCTTTCCGATGCTGCTCCTAGGAAATCAGGCCAAAGAGGTTAGGCATGAGCTATGGCTTTTAGGGCAGGCATGTCCATATCGACGTAGATTTGTCTGAGGGTGTCCCTACAGGGAGGAGATATGATCAGGGTGTGGTCCATGCCTGCGCCTTTTACCTCGAGCAATCTCCAACTCGTCGCGTCATCGACATGCTGCTGGTAGACTCAGATACATTCAGAGAGACAGATACGGGATCGTGCTGATCAAATTTTTTCTGCCTCGCCTCTATCTTGCGTTTGTAAGGCAGGCTGAGGAGGTTTCTTCGAAGTCACTGTCAAGGCTAGCTAGTCAAGGTCACTTTGATCCGGGCTGCGCCACCGGCTTAAACCTCCTACTTCAGATTGAGCGTAACTTGGCTCACTTCCTTGCTAGGGCTCATCCTGGCAACGCTGAATATGTCGGCCTGAAGCAGCCCGCGGCCCCGCCGTCTAACCGGCCCCTAGGCGCTCACCCTAGGCAGCCGGCGAGCCGGCCGAGCATCGGGAAGGCGAAGAGCACCATGAGACCGACGAACACCCACGCCATCACTGTCGTGCTCCGCGGGGTCTCGGGGAACTCGTAGCCGCAGATGGAGCACGCCGGCTCGGAGGTGTCGGTGGGGAGGGCGCAGGAGGGGCATTCGGTGAGGTTGCTCATGCAGGGAAGGTACGCTCCGAGCTGAGATTGACAGGTCCGGATGGGTAATCCGGTAGCCAAGAAGATGTACAAGCCCGAGCGTGCGCGATGTTTTCAATCAGCCGGACCAAATTCTTTCGATCAGCCGCATTCCCACCGTTGAGGCAGCCGGCAAAGAACCCCACACGCTCGCCGAGACCAGGGGGCTGGCTCTGGGAGCACGCAAAACCATCACATTCCCGTCACCTGAAGACAACGACCGCCGGCAGCACGCGCGCTAACATGAAGCTCCGCGAGCATCCCACCGGATCGCTTTCGCCTGCCGGCCCACCACGGTGCCGTCTCTTACCGGGCCGGCTTTCACCGTATCGCTGCTTGACGTGTCGTTTTTCATGCCTGCCTTGGCTGTCAGTGTGTGTGTTGGATGGATTGGAGTCTGGCTGGCCGGCACGCTAGCCGCGACCGCTGCCTTCTGGCGTGGACGCCTGCGATGGTTTGTGAGTGGGGCCTTTGCAAGCTTGGCTTACGTGCAAGCGGTGCTGACGCTGCTGCTGGCGGGGCAACTCGGAACGATGCCGTACTGGATTCCGCTGCTGGCCTCGGGCATTGGACTGTTGACAGCACCGTGCTTCTACTTGGCTGTGCGCGGGCTGCTTGATCCTTCGCAAGGGTACCGGTTCTGGGACGCGGCGCATTTCATTCCGGCGCTGGTTCAGCTCTGTATTCAGCTCCCCGTCGTGACTGCTGGCCCGATGCGGCAAGCGCTCTTCGAAGACTACGCGATGATCGGGTTGCTGCGCTCGTTTGTGCCGGGCGTGGAGGTGCCGCGGGTGCTAATGGTTGTATACGCTGGGCTGATCGGGTGGCAGGTGGTGCGCGCGCGGCGTTCGCAGCAGGCGGCTCCGCTCGGATACGCGCTGGCCGCGACCTATGCCGGTCTCAGCATCGCGATGGTCCTGGTGTTCTCTGCGTCACCCCATGCCTGGGTGCGGCCGGTTGCGGTCACCGCTTTGCTGGCGGGGCTGCACGCCGTGTTGTTGGCCCGCCCCATGCTGCTGGCTGGGATGATGGCTAAGAGGGCGAAACCGACAACCGTACTGCCAGCGGGCGACGGAATGCTAGGCCTCGAACCAGCAATGAGACCGTTGAGCGCAGCAGACGCCTCGCCCGGCCCAACAACGGCGAGGTACGAAAGCTCATCGCTCACGGATGCTCGGAAAGCGGTGTACCGCCGGCAGCTGCTCGCCTTCATGGAAGATGAGCAGGCGTATCTCAACCCGGCGTTGACTGTGGCGGATGCCGGCGAACGCCTCGGGGTGCTGCCGCGCTATGTCTCGCAGGTTGTCAACGAGACGCTTGGGGTGGGGTTTGCCGACTTCGTCAACAGCTACCGTGTTCAGGCGGCCAAACAGTGGCTCGGCGATCCATCGAACGATCACCTGACCGTGCTGGCCATCGGCGAAGAGGTCGGGTTTCGCTCGAAATCGGCCTTCTACACCGCGTTCAAGAAGGAGACGGGCCACACGCCGGCCTTCTACCGCTCTCAACCTCGGCCGGCCTAGCACACATCTCTCTCCGGCTTCCTGTCTGGACGTCCGTATTCCGGAATCCGGACCCACATGGCTTACCGCAGCGCCCACCTTTCTGGCGCACTCACTTGCCCACCAAATGCCTCCGCACGGGTGCAGCATTTGGCGTCTTCTCACGCGTCGATCTGGATCTCCTCACCACCGTCTCCCATGCAACCCTCGTCTCCCATGCCCACTCCTCGCATGGCGTTCCGTGTTGGACCCTTCGTCTTCTCTGTTCTGCTCTGTTGGTTCGTTGCACTCGCTGCTTCGCCAGCGCACGCGCAATCGGCCCGTGGTACCATCGCGGGCACAGTGACCGACGCCGAAACAGGCAATCCGCTCGTTGGAGCCACGGCCTACGTCGAAGCACTCACGCGCGGCGCGGCGACTGATCGTAACGGCCGCTTTCGGATCGAGGCCGTGCCGGCAGGAACGTACACCGTCGTGGTCAGCTTCATCGGGCGTGCAGCGCAGCAGCCCTCGGTGACGGTCGAAGCCGGCCAGACGGCGCAGCTCGATGTGGCACTGGCCCTCGGCGATGCAACGCTCGATGAGGTCGTGATCTCGGCCTCGCCCATTGCCGGCTCGCAAGCCGCAGCACTCTCGCGGCAACGCGCTGCACCCGTGGTGCTCAACGTGGTGGCGTCGGATGCGGTCGGGAAGTTTCCCGACCAAAACGCCGCGGCGGCCCTGTCGCGCGTACCTGGCGTGGCTGTCCAGCGTGACCAGGGCCAAGCTCGGTACGTCAACCTTCGCGGTGCTCCGCAGCGGTGGACGACGCTCGCCTTCGATGGCGTCAACGTGATCGGCTCCGAGGGCCGCGTCGTGCGGTTCGACGAAATCCCCGCTCCGATCATCCAGACTATCGAAGTCACCAAGGCGATCTCGCCCGACCTACCGGCTGAATCCGTCGCCGGCCGGATCAACGTAGTCACCGCCTCAGCATTCGACCGGCCTGGGCCTCGTGTTTCCGCCGAAATCGCTCCGGGCTTCTTTGAACTCGGTGGCGGGTTGCAATACAACGCCTTCGCACAGGTCTCGAACACCTGGGGCGAGACAGTCGGTCTCACGGCAACCGCCACGCGCTACCTGCGCGACCAGGTCACGGACAACATCGAGAGCGACTACGTCCTCGGCCCCGGCGATGGACTGTTTCCGACCAACGCCGACTTCCGCGTCTACTACCTCCAGCGGACCAACAATGCCTACAGCGGCCGGCTCGACCTGCGCCCGTCACCCGCGCATGAACTGTTCCTGACGTCCACGTTCGTCGAGTTCAACGACGACGAGGAGCGCAACCAGTACGTTTACGATTTTGAGAGCGCGGCCGTTGGGTTCCTCGGTGAAGACACCACGCCAGACCGGGGGCAACTCGCCGGCGTGCAGGCCAACCATCTACTCGGGCCAGGCTTCTACCGGAACAGCACCTGGACGAGCATCGCCGGCGGCACGAGCCGGCTCGGGCTATGGACGGCCGACTACCGGGCCAGCTACACGCAAACCAACGCCGAACTCGACCTCCCGCTCTTCTTTCTGGTCGAGGCCTTTCCCGCCCTCGGTGTCAGCTACGATTTCAGCGATGCCGATCAGCCGTCCGTAGACCTAGCTGACCTCGAAACGGGACCGCTCTCGACGATTTCTCAGACCGATCCCGAAGCGGCCCTCGCATTCGTCATCGACAGCGACGAAGAGGCCGATGCCTACTCCGGCCAACTCGATCTCAGCCGGCCGTGGGACCTCTTTGGCACATCGTCGACCCTCAAGTTCGGCGGGAAAGTTGATGTGCGGGATAAAGTCGGCTACCAGTTTGCTATCGACGTCATCCCGGTCGGGCCGCTGCTCGCCGCCATCGAAGCCCCGGCCATCGACTTCAGCCAGTACCTCATGGACGAAGACCTCGAAGGGGACTTTCCGTTCGGCGAGCGCTACGGCGTGCAACGGTTTGATGTGTTCGGCCTGGGCGACGAACTGCAGCGCCGGCTCGACGATCTCGAAGCAGCGGGCTTGTACGACCCGTCGTCGGCGGTCCCTGATGAGACGCGCTTCGACGTGCAGGAAGCGATTTACGCCGGCTACGTCATGAACACGTGGGAGACGGGCTGGGGCAGCGTCCTGGCCGGAGTCCGTCTCGAAAGTGCCCAGTACGAGAGCGCAGGCTTCACCGTTACCGAGGAGGGCTCCCGCCCACTCGAAGCTTCGAGCGACGAACTCTTCCTCTTCCCGAGCCTCCACGTCAACGTCGATCTCCAGGACGACCTCCGGCTCCGCTTGGCCGGCACGAGCACCGTGAGCCGTGCCGACTTCAACGCCCGCCGGCCCGGTGCCAGCATCGATGATCCGAATCAGCTCGTGGTGGGAGGGAACCCCGACGTACGATCTGAGCGCTCCTATGGCCTCGATGCCCGGCTGGAGTACTACTTGCCCAGCACGGGGATTGTCTCGGTAGGTGCATTCGGCAAATGGGTCACCGACCCGCTCTTCACCACCACGACGGTCCTCGAAAGCGACCTCTTCGATGCCGATGGCCTCGACCGGACCGGCTACCTCTACGTGGCCCCCGGCAACGGGGAAGACGGTCAGGTGTTTGGCGTAGAGGCCGACTACTTCCAGCAATGGCGCTTTCTCCCGGGTCCGCTTGCCGGCTTGGGCGTGCAGGCCAACGTCACCTTGCTTTCGAGCGAATTCACGACCCCGGAGCCTGTCAGTGGCAGCGCTCGCACCGCAGCCTTCCCCGGCACGTCCGATGCGGTCTTCAACGGGTCCGTGTTCTACGAGCGCTACGGCCTTTCGGCCCGCGTGAGCTACCAGTGGCGCGACGCCTGGCTGGACGCCCTCGACACGGATGATGCCCGGTTCGACACGTTTTGGGACAGCGAAGAACGTCTCGACATCTCGGTGCGCTACGCTCTCACAGAGCAGTTTACCCTCTTCGCGGACGCCAACAATCTCACCAACGAGCTGGGCCGGCGCTACCAGTCTGTGGCGGGCCGCCCCGTTGAGATCGAAGGCTTCGGACGCCGTTATCTCTTGGGCTTGCGGGTCAACTACTAGGGCACCCGAATACGGGCCATGCATCCACAAACAACGCGCGGCGAAACGTCATGCTGACGCAGGTTTTCAGGATTCTCGGAGGGGTTACGCTGCTGCTGATCGTCGGATGTACGGAGCCAGCGGTCGATGACCCAACAGCCAATGACACAGCAGAGCCTAGCACGGCGCGGTTGGACACGGTGCGGTTGGATACAGCGTACGTGGACCGGAGCGCAGACGGCGTGCTTCGCGTGCATTGGGCATCGACGCCGGCTGACGCGCCCGTGGCCCTGTATGTGTCCGATGAGCCGGCTGTACCGGCGAACGCCGAGACGTTGGTTCAGAAGGCGGAAGCCTCGCCCGTTCAGTTGCCGGCGCAGAGCGACTCGACAGCTCGGATCTACGTTCGCGTTGTGCCTGAGGGCGGCCAGGGGCGTGTGGTAGCTGAACGGCATCTGCCGCTGGCCGGCGCGGTCAATTTCCGGGATCTGGGCGGCTACGCAAGTGCCGACGGCCGGCGCGTCCGGTGGGGGCAGGTGTACCGCACCGGCAAACTGGACGACCTCACGGACCAAGATCTCGACCTGTTCTCCGAGCTCGGTGTACGCATGGTTGCCGATTTGCGCCGGCCTCACGAAATCGAGGCTGATCCTGACCGCTACCCTGAAACGGGAGCCCCTCGCACGGTGAGCTACGACATCTCGGGCACTGCCAGCGGAGAGGCGTCCACGCCTGATCAAGCGGCCGAGATCCTGCGGAAACTGAGCGCCGGGGAGATCACGCTCGACGAGCGCATGGCCGACGGGTATCGTGACAAGGTGCTGAAGTCGGCTCCGCTGTACGCACAAATGTTCGAAGAACTGCTCGACCCAGAGAACCGCCCCTTCCTGTTTCATTGCCAAGGGGGGAAGGACCGCGCAGGAATCGGCGCAGCGCTCATCCTGCTGGCGCTCGACGTGCCCCGCGAGACCATCATGGAGGACTACCTCTTGACGAACACGTACCGGGTCGAGTTGAGCGAGGAAGAAATCGCCCACTACGCCGAGCAATACGATATGTCTGTCGACCTCATGCGCGGATTCGTCGACCAGGGAGCTGTACCTGCGGCAATGACTGCCGCCTTCGACGCGATTGAAACGGCGTACGGGTCAACTGACGCGTACCTCCGCGAGGCCCTGGGCCTGAGCACGGACGATCTCGAAGCGTTGCGGGCTGCGCTGCTGGAGTAAGTGGCCAGATAGACCCATGTTTTTCCCTAGTTGAACCTTAGACATCAGAGCAATGCGCATTCGGTTTTCGGTACTGTTTGTTTTGGGATGGGGTGGGCTTACCCCACTTCTCCTGGCACAAAACGGAGCGGTGACAAACGCGGCCGCAGAGCGGACCGAGACGGGCGAGATTGTGCTGACATGGAAGGCGGATGCAGCGCCCGTCTCCGTGTTCATGAGCGAGCAGCCCGGCCT
>JBCDHV010000002.1:0-29242 GCA_038749615.1 Bacteroidota bacterium | reverse complement strand
TTTGTCGAGGGCGTCGAGCGCATCCGCCGGCAAATCGACGAACCGCCGCGAGGCTCGGCCTCCAAACGTGCGCATCAACTCCCGCGTCGTCATCTCCAGCGCCTGAATGCCAAACGTTTTCGAGAGGTAGGTCCGGACCGCATCGGACAACTCGACGAAGTACGGCTTCGCCGGCACGCCGTCCGGTGCTTCAGACAGGGCCTTCAACCGGGCGATGGCTTCCTGGTACGGCGACACGTCGGGTAGCACGAAGTCAGCTTCTTCGATCTCTACCGGCCGGTTTCGCCAGCGCCGGAGCAGCCAACCCGCAAGGAGGAGGACGGCGAGGACACCGAGCCCGATGAGGACCCAGACCCACCAGGGAATCGGAAACTCCGCCAAGTTGGCGAGGTCTCGCATGCCTTCAGCCTCCTCGGGGACGACGGACCGGATCGGGAGAAACGCGATCCCCGTCGAACTCGATAAGGTATCGCCATCGATGTCGACGAACTGAAACGTCAGAGGGCCAACCTGCGCGCTGTCGATGCCAAAGGCCGTCGCTTCGAAGATGAGGCTGTCTACGTTCCGGCCGGCAGCGTCCGACACGAGCCGGTTGTCGCTCAATTTCGTCAGCGTAACGTCGCCGAACGTGATGGGGCCCGCGCCGATCCGGGGTAGAATCAGCCGTCCACCCGAAGGCCGTTGCGCAGCGATGGCCAACTCGAAGGGTTCACCAACGAACGCACTATCGGCCAAGACATGAAGCCGGATGGGTTGAGCGGACGTGCTGCCGGCAAGCCCGAGCGCACACGCGCAGAGGAAGAGGAAGAATCGGTTCATCGGGCGCGCCGGCGGAGGCGTTGGCGAAACAGGTTGGCCAGGGGTTCGATGTAGTCTTCGCCCGTCAGCACGTGGATGGCATCGAGCCGGAGCTTTTTGAACAGCGCGTCCAGGTTGGCCCGCCGCTCCTTTCCAGCCTGGGCGTACATGCGCCGCACGTGCGGGCTGCTGGTGTCGACCACCACCGTCTGGCCTGTCTCAGCATCCGCTAGTTCCAACAACCCGACAGCCGGCAGTTCCTCCTCACGCGCATCGAGTAGGTGAATCGCGATGGCATCGTGGCGTTGGGCGATGACCCGGAGTGGCTTCTCGAACGTGGTGTCCAGAAAATCGCTGATCACTAGGACGATGGAGCGGCGGCGGAGGACGTGGATCAGGTGATCAAGCCCGACGGCCAGATTGGTACCGGACGAAGCCGGCTCGTGGGCAAACAGGTCGCGGATGAGCCGGAGCACGTGCCGGCGGCCTTTCTTCGGGGGGACGAACAGCTCGACTTGGTCGCTGAAGAGCAATAGGCCCACCTTGTCGTTGTTCTTGACGGCACTGAAGGCGAGAACGGCGCAGATTTCGGCAGCGATCTCGCGCTTGAATTTCGCGTGGGTCCCGAAATTCTCCGAGCCGGAGATGTCGACGGCCATCATCACCGTCTGCTCGCGCTCCTCTTGAAAGATCTTGACGAACGTCTCGCCCGTTCGCGCCGAGACGTTCCAGTCGATGGCCCGGATATCGTCGCCCATTTGGTAGGGGCGAACCTCGTTGAACTCCATGCCCCGGCCCTTGAAGGCCGAGTGGTATTCGCCGCCAAAGAACGAGTCGACGAGCCCGCGGGTGCGGATCTCGATGCGGCGGATTTTCTTGAAGAGCTCGGCGGGGATCATTTCAGGCGGCTGGACTGAACACTCGAACGTACGAGGTTACTATCCTGACCTGCCTGCCGGCGCAAAAAAAGTGAGAATCCTCAGGCGATTCTTCTCAGGGATAGCCGCCGGTGCGCGTGCGGTTGCCCTGTGGTGTGCGGGTAGGCTCTGGCTCGGGCGGCTCGTCGATGGTCAGAAACTTGGTCGCAGCCGGCGTTGGAGGCGCGGCAGCGGGTTCCTGATGTTGCACCGGTGCCTGGTCTTGCATCGGCACGTTTGCCGGCTCTGCAGACAGTTCTGCTCCAAAGCGGTGGCGTAGTACCTGATCGAGATTCTGCAACGCACGGCGGTTCTTCTCAGCGTCGGAGTCATAGAGCGAGCGGTACAGCCACCGGCTAGCAAAGAAGAGCAACACGAACAGCGAGAAGAAGACAGTCCAGCCCACAGCGAGGCCGGCGGATTTACCCACGATGCCGGCAACGAAAGGCGACGTCAACACCGGAAGCAGCAGCGTAGCGGCCAGCCAGTCGCCTGTGCGGGAATAGGTGGTGACCTTCGTGCGTCCGTTTTCTGAGCGAATGGAAACAGTCCGGGTCAGCGCAGACTCGCCTTGTTGGCCGCCGCTGCGCCAGTGCAACGTGGTGCCCAACACCTCGAACGTGCCAGCGTGCCCGTAGGCTTCACGCAGCGCCGGCACGAAGATTTCTGCCATTTCGTTTGGCGAGACTTCGTACGGAAACGTCCGTTCCTGATCTATACGTGTAGGAGCGCCCCAGAATCCAGACGTGGGCTTCTCCACTACCGCAGCGTCATGGTCGATCTCCGCGACAGCGGTGAGTACAGCGCTGGGATCTATGCCGGCTTCCTCGGCGATGGTGCGAATTTCTTCCAAGGTCAGCCCGGTGCCTGGGCTCGACTTGGTTTGCTTCTGCAACTCGGCCGCGCGTTTGAGAATGCGGCTCGTTTCTTTGTCGTTGAATACCCGGTAGCGGTCAGGCATGAGATCAACCAGCGGTTACAGCGGTGGGTGGTGTAAGGCGATCAATCTACGTGTTTAGATGGGTTTGGATTCGCCGTGTGCCTTTGGCATGGACCCCAAAACGTTCAAATCGTTCACATTGGTCTTGTGGGGAATGTGCCGAAACGGTATATTCGTCGCAGGCAAACACATCTATGAAGGCCAAGCGCTAGCCTGGGAGGCAACCGGCGGTGCTTGGAGACCTTGGGTACAAGGAGGCACAACATGAGGAGGCAGACCCTCCGGCGCTTTGTGAGCGTCGGGAGCGTCCTGGCTACGCTGGCTTTTCAGCCGGCCGTAGGGCAGGACCCACTAATTCCTGCGTCGCTTGACGCGTTTGATGCATTCGGCGGGGCCGTCGCGATCAGTCATCCGTACTTGGCCGTTGGCGCTCAATTCGACGATGCTGGAGAGCATGATGCGGGTGCAGTCTATGTCTACCGGCGCAGCTCGGCAGGATGGTCGCTTGACGACAAGCTGTTTCTCCCGAATGCGCTCTACGAGGACTACCTGGGCTACAGCGTCGCGATTGATGATGAGGTCGTGGTCACGGGCGCGCCGAACCGGGCGACGAATGCAGGCACGGCGTTCGTCTTCGAACGCAACGAAGACGGTTGGGCTTTGGCACAAGAGCTTCGTCCGGACGATTCGGATCCGTACATGTCGTTTGGCTTCACCGTCGCGGTGTCCGGGGATGTCATCGCTGTAGGCGCCTACTCGGAAGACTCGGTCGACAAGCGGGCCGGGGCGGTGTACATGTACCGGAAATCGGGAGGCCGATGGGTACAAGAGGCTCGGTTGACTGCGTCGAATGGCACGGACTGGGACTACTTCGGCTCGGCACTCGCGCTCGAAGGCACGACGCTGCTCGTTGCAGCGGAGGGAAAATCGCGGCGGGCCGGCATGGTCTATCCCTTTCGGTATCGCAGCGGCGCGTGGCGGCAAGACGCGCCGATCAGAGCTAGCGATGTCCGCACCGGCGATGAATTCGGGGAAGGGCTCGCCCTCCGGGGCAACACCGCGCTCATCGGTGCGCCTCACCACGACTCAGCCGGCCAGAATGCCGGCGCGGTCTTCGTATACACACACGATGGGAATGGGAATTGGACACAGAGCGCCAAGCTAGAGCCGGAATCGACGGTGCTTGCGCGGTATGGCGACTCCATTGCGTTCGATGGGATACGAGCCGTGGTGGGCGCGCCCGGTCACTCTCAACGGACAGGAAAAACGTACGTCTACGTACGGGAAGGGCTAGGCTGGCAACCTGATGCGTCTGTGGATGCGCTCGGGCCAGATGAAGGCGAGTCCCACGGGGAGTCGCTAGCAATCGGCCCTGGTTATCTCGTGTCCTCGGCTGATGGCGACGGTGCGCGCGGGGTTCGTGCCGGCGCGGTTTACATCTATCCGCTCGACGATGGGCCTACAGCGTACTTCGAGCTTACCTCGGCAAACATTGAGGCCGTGGCCTACGGAGATGCGTCATGGGCCGATGTAAACGCTGACGGGCAACTCGATTTGTTCGTCTCTGGCCGGACGGAGACCGCGTTTAGTTCAAAGCTCTACTTGAACCAAGACGGCCAATTTGCCGTGGCCCCATCCGTCTTCCTCGGGTTGGACCTGAGCCGTTCCGCCTGGGCCGACTACGACCGGGACGGTGATCCTGATCTGCTGCTCACGGGGTACGACGGATCGTCTCCAGTGACCCAACTCTACCGAAACGACGGAGGTGGAGTCTTTACGCCGGTCACGACATCGCTGGCCGCGATGTACAAAGGCTCCGCTGCGTGGGGTGATCTCGATAACGATGGCGACCCGGATCTTGCCCTCGCTGGCTTCGGCTCGTCCGCCCCGGTCGCGCAGGTGTACCGCAACGAGGCCGGCACGTTCTTTCCCGTATCCACACCGCTCGCGCCGTCGTGGAAAGGCACGCTCTCCTGGTGTGACCTCGACAATGACGGTGATCAGGACCTCATCCAGACCGGCTGGACGGGCAGTGACCGGCTCGGCCTAGTCCTCCGCAACGATGCCGGCTTGCTCACAGCCACAGACGCCGGCTTGACTGCCGTCCATACCAGCGCCGTGGCGTGTACCGACGTGGACGTCGACGGCGACGTCGATCTCATCATTAAAGGCGATGTGGACGGGACTGGACAGACCCGGCTCTACACGAACAACGGCTCGGGTCAATTCGACACGCAGGCAGCCCCGTTCATCAACCTACGTGCCGGCAGCATCCAGACCGGCGACTTCGACAACGACGGCCGGCCCGATGTCCTCATCACAGGCTTCAATGACGAGTCTGACGCTCGCGTTACCCGGATCTATCGCAACTCGGAAGAGAATGGGTTCGTGAGCGTGGCGCAGCCGCTGCCACCCGTCAGCGTGGGGATGGCCGCCTGGGCCGACTTCGACCGGGACCGCGATCTCGACGCATTCGTCACGGGTATTTCTGGCTCGTCGATCCAGGCTTCGCTCTACCGGAACAGCAGCAACATTTCCCCGAACACGCCCCCTTCAGTGCCGGATGGCCTGGGCATCAAGTCGGCCACCGCGACGCCAGATGACCGCTGGAACGTTACGCTCGAATGGGATGCCTCAGCCGATGCGGAGACGCCGGCCATCGGGCTGTCGTACAACGTTCGGGTCGGCTCGACTTCGGGCGGGTCCGACATCGTGTCGCCGCTGGTGGTGGATCAAGGGCCGGGGAAGCAAGAGACCTTCAACGTGGTGCCGGTACTCGGCATCGCTGGAGCCAGCCGGCAATTGCCGCTCACAGGCCTGACGGAAGGCACCTACTACTGGAGCGTGCAGGCGATCGACGCTGGCTTTGCGGCCTCACCGTACTCGATTGAGCAGTCGTTTACCGTGGGGGGCTCACTTCCGGTGGAGTTCACCGATGTCCGCGTGTCCGCCATGGGCCGGCAGGCCGTCTTGCAGTGGGACGTAGCGTTGGAACTGAACAACGCCGGCTTTGAAGTCGAGCATTTCGAGCCCGGTACCGTTCGCCCAAGAACCGTTGGCTACGTCCAAGGCCGCGGGACGACGTCCGAGCCAGGGACCTACGAGTTTTCCATCGATGGGCTCGTACCGGGAACGCACACGTTCCGCCTGCGCCAGATCGACTTCGACGGTACGTACGCCTATTCGCCCCTCGTGCTAGCTGATGTCGCCCTTCCGACCGCGCTCGCTTACCTCGATACCCCATACCCCAATCCAGCCATTTCGACTACCACGCTCCGGTTCGGTTTGGGACAAGAGGTACTGGCCGATGTTGGCATTTACGACGCATTGGGCCGGCGCGTGCAGCACGTGTACACCGGCACCGTCCAGGCTGGCCTGGGCAACGAGCACCTCGTCAACGTGCAAAACTTGCCGGCTGGGCAATACTGGGCCCGCCTGACGAGCGAAGATCATGTGCTCGTGCAGCCGTTCGTCGTAGCTCGGTAGACGCTGGCAGCAGCCGGCATAGGCACCACCAGATTTTGAGTAGCCAACCTCATTACATGACAACCGTGACCCGATGATGAACAAGGCCACGCTCTTTTTCGCCCTCCTGCTCGCCCCGGTTCTCGTAGCCGCGCAGCCCGTCGATGAATCCCTACGCATCACCGGAGCCGGCCTCGCGTCGTACGGCGTCGTGAAAACGGAATACGATGAGATTCCGTGCACGATTACCTACTTGCGCGGTGCCGATTGGAAGCCCGAGTACTACTGGCGTGCCGTCGAGCCCCAGCCTGGCGTCTACGACTTCAGTCCGTTTCTCGATGTGATGGACGAAGCCGCTTCGGTGGGCAGCAAAGTTGGCTTCCGGATGATCACGCATCACCCGGGTCCCCGTACGTTTCCGAGTTGGGTCAAGACCAAATCCATCACGCGAAACGGCTACACGATGACTGTGCCGGACTGGGCCGATCCCGGCGTGAAAGCAGCCCTGCGCGACCTCACGCTCGAAATGGGCCGGCAACTCGGTGATCATCCGGCCTTTCTGTTCGCCGATATTGGGCTCCTAGGCTTCTCCGGGGAGTGGCACACCGAGCACCTCGGCTTCGAGGACACGGACTTCATGCCGTCTCTCGACATCATGTACGAGTACGTCGACATGCACATCGACGCGTTCGGAGCGGAGAATCTCGTACTGAATCTCGGGATGGAGCGCGAGATCATCGTGTACGCGCTGGAGCACGGCGTCAATGGCTGGCGGCACGACGGATTCGGGGCCTGGACCAAGAACGAAATCTTATACCCCGCCCGCTTCAACGCCATCCCGGCGCTCTGGGATGTGACCGGCGTCCGCATGTTCGAAATCTGGGGCCGAAACATCTCTGACTGGCCGGAAGACGATATCGTCCAGTGGACGACGGCCGAGCTGTTCGATGAGGCCTCGAAATACGGCGCAACGATCTTCGCCAACATGGGCAACGGCATCCCCGACCGGGACAAGCCGGCGTATAAAGCCTGGCACCGCGCCATGATGGCCGCACAAGAATAGCGATTCAGGATTGGAGCGAGCGCTTGAAACGAAGTTCAGGCCTGCTCATGCACGGAAAGAAGGCAGCAACCTGTAGAGACGTTGCACGCAACGTCTCCGCGGGAGTAGCGCATGGTTTCGGATACATGCCATTCGGATTTGCGCCTTAGATTCGCATGGAACCCTCCGCGAATCCCGAATCAACCGTTCTCCGTGCGCCGCCTTCTCCTCCTTTGCCTCCTCCTCGCCGGCTCTGCCGCAGCCCAACGGACCGTCCCCGAGCGAACCGACTTCCTCGAAACCAGCCGGCACGCCGCCGTCCTCGCCTTCATTGCTGACGTTGCCTCCTCCGAACGGCTGTTCGCCACTACGATGGGCTACTCGAACGAAGGACGTGCCATCCCGCTCGTGATCGTCGGGGCAGACGATCCGTCGCCGGCAGGCGTCCGCGCTTCGGGCAAAACCCGTGTCTACCTGCAAGGCAACATCCACGCCGGCGAAGTCTGCGGCAAGGAAGCGCTCCAGATGATGCTTCGTGAATTGGCCGATGGGGAGGGGACAGCGTGGACAGATTCGCTCATTCTGCTCATCGCGCCGATCTACAACGCGGACGGCAACGAGCGCATCCATTTGAGAAACCGCGGCCGGCAGCACGGCCCGCTCGCCGGCATGGGGCAGCGCCCGAACGCTCAAGACCTCGACCTCAACCGCGACCATACGAAGCTGGAAAGCCCAGAGTCGCGGGCGCTCGTTGCGCTGTATGACGCCTACGATCCGCACGTCGTTGTTGACTTGCACACCACGAACGGCACCTACCACGCCTATCACCTGACCTACGCGCCACCGTTGCATCCCAACACCCCGGCCAGTATCGACCGCATGCTTCGGGACGATTGGTTGCCGTGGATCACGGACCGGGTTGAGGACACGTATGGCTGGCATTTCTACCACTACGGCAACATGCCCTGGCCGGGCGTCGATGCCCCCGACGGGTGGTACACCTTCGATGCGCGGCCCAGATTCAGCTCGAACTATGCCGGCCTCCGCAACCGGTTCGGCATTCTCAGCGAGGCGTATAGCTACTTGACCTTCGAGGAGCGCATCCAGGCAACGAAGGTCTTCGTCGAGCAAATCCTCGACTATGCATCGATCAATGCCTCGGCCATCCGGGCCGTCACGGAGAACGCCGATCGGCGTGCCATCGTCGGCGATTCGCTGGCCGTCCGGGCCGACTACCTGGCCACGCCAGACAGTGTCGAGATTCTGATGGGGGACGTGGTAGAAGAAACGAATCCGTACAGCGGAGAACTGATCCTGCGCCGGCTCGATGTCGTCAACCCGACGCCGCTCAAGGAGTACATCGCCTTCCAACCTTCAGAGCGGGAACGGGTCCCGTCGAGGTATTTCCTGCCGGCTGAGGCCACACAGGCCCTGGCGCTCCTCGATGCGCATGGCATCAAAACGCAGGCGCTGAACGCACCCATGACCGTAGACGTAGAGGTCTTCGACATCACGGGTAGTACGCTCGCGCAACGTGAATTTCAGGGCCACCGGCAGCGCTCGATCGAAGGGCAGTACCGGACGGACGCCGTCGAGTTACCCGCTGGAACGGTGCAAATTGAAATTGATCAACCGTTGGGCCGACTCGCCTTTTTCCTCCTCGAGCCTCGTTCAGACGATGGCTTCACGAATTGGAATGTGTTCGATGACCTGCTGGACGGCGCAACGCAGTACCCGGTGGTGCGGAGCGTAGATTGACCTTGTGTGAACGACGGGTGAGGCCGGCACCACGCGGGTGCTTCAGCGTTGAACCGACACATTGACACCCGTTTATCGACCCGCCATGCCAAAACGACTTCCGATTCTCGCCGTACTCCTGTACTCGCTGGCCGCGTCTGCGTGTGGTCAAGAGAATGACGGTAAGGTAGAGGTTGAGCTTCCCGAGCTTAAGCCGGTGACGCACAACGAGTTGCTTGCCGACTTAGAGGCGTTGGAGGGGGAAGTGATCGTGATGAATTTCTGGGCGACGTGGTGCGCGCCGTGCATCAAGGAATTCCCTGACTTCATGCGGATTGGCAAGGAATTTGACGATCAAGGGGTCGAACTCGTGTTCGTTTCGGCGGACTTCGAGCAAGATGTCGACATCGCCCGCCAGTTCCTCGCAGAACAAGGCGTAACGTGGACGACCTACCTCAAAACCGGCCGAGACAACCCGTTCATCAACGGAATCAACCAGGAATGGTCAGGCGCGCTGCCGGCAACGATGATCTACGACCGAGCCGGCACGCTCGTCAGCTTCTGGGAAGGATCAACCACGTACCAGGAGCTTATCAGGGAAATCGAGCCCCTGCTCTGAACGCTCCCGCCAGACCTCGCCGAACCCCAACTGCACTCTTCCAGAGCGCCAACCGATAAGCCATGAACCGCATTCGTACGCTACTCGCTTTCCTGCTGCTGGTCGGTCTTGCCGTGCCGGCTGCGGCTCAGCTTTCCCTCGGAGACTCGATGCCCATGGCAGACCGCGCCATGCTCAACGTCGACGACTCCAATGTGACGACGGCCAGCGTCAAAGGCGCAAACGGCACCGTCGTCGTGTTCTGGTGCAACACGTGCCCCTGGGTCAAGAAATACGAAGACCGCGTGCTTGACCTGGCCAACACCTACCAAGCTCAAGGCTTCGGTTTTATTGCCGTCAACGCGAACGACATGATCGCGTATCCGGGCGACAACTTCGACGAGATGCAGAAAGCAGCCGCGAGGAAAGCCTACCCATTCCCGTACGTGGTGGACGAAGGCAGTGACCTCGCCGAAGCCTACGGAGCCACGCGCACACCGCACGTGTACGTCTTCGATGCTAACAACGTCCTGCAGTACGTTGGCGCACCGGATGACAGCCCGTCTGATCCCGGAAAAGTCGAGACGCCGTACCTTGCACAAGCGCTGGACGCGATTGCCGCCGGCTCCTCGATCCCCAACGCGGAGACCAAAGCGTTCGGGTGCACGATTAAATTCCAGGAATGATAGCCCCTGAGTATGAGCGTTAAGACGCCGGCACGCGCACGCCGCGTAGCCCACACGTCCGACAGTACGCAGGCGTTTAGTCCTGCCGAGGGTGCGGTTGCTCAAGTGGCCGCACCTTCTGCTGTTGCAGACCTCCACCGTGTGCCGTACCCCATCGTCGAGCATTTCTACACCGTGCAAGGCGAAGGGGCATGGACGGGACGGGCCGCCTACTTCATCCGCACGGCTGGCTGTGATGTGGGCTGCCCGTGGTGCGATACGAAGGAGAGTTGGGAAGAATCCGCCCATCCTCACCTTACCGTGGGTGAGCTACTGGCCCATGTCCGAGAAGCAGGTGCCGAGACGGTCGTCATCACCGGCGGGGAGCCGACCATGCACGACCTCGGGCCGCTCACACGTGTTCTCCAAGACGCCGGCCTCGAATGCCACCTCGAAACGAGTGGGGCCTATCCCATCACGGGTACGTTCGATTGGGTGACCCTCTCGCCCAAGAAGTACAAGCCGCCTCATCCGAGCGTTTATCCGTTGGCAAACGATCTCAAGATCGTCGTCGTCAACAAATCCGATTTCCGTTGGGCGGAGCAGCACGCGGCGCTCTGCCCTGACGGCACGAAGCTCTGGCTGCAACCTGAATGGGGTCAGCAGCGCCGGCTCCCGCTGATCATCGAGTACGTGAAGACCCATCCCAAGTGGCGCATCTCACTCCAGACGCACAAATACCTGGAGATTCCGTGAGCCGGCTACCGCTCACCATCGGCGAGGTGGCCGAGACGTTCACCCACGTGACGCCGGAAACGTTTGATGCGTACGCGAGGGTAGTGAAAGCACATCAAGCAGCCCACGCGCCGTTTTACGCACCGTTCGCTGAGGACGGGTTGCCGCTGCCCGTCGAGGCGTTCAAACACCCAGGGATCACCACGTTCGGCGAATCCTCAGCCGAACGTGTCTTCATGAGCAGTGGTACGGGGAGCGGTGTCCGAAGCCGGCACCCTGTCAAACACCTCAGCGTCTACGAACGGGCCGTGCTAGCCGGCTTCGACCGGGCGTACGGGGACGACCGCTGGGTCTTGGTGGCTTACCTGCCCCAATACGCACCGGAATCTTCGCTGGTCTACATGACGCACTTGCTCATGCAGCGACGCGCCGCAGAGGGAAGTGGCTGGATGCTCGAGGACGCCGATGTGCTGTACCGTGCCATCGAACAAGCGGAAGCGGAGAGCCGCCGGCTGATGCTGTTGGGCGCGGCCTTCGGGTTGGTCGATTTCGTAGAGCGAGAGACGGTCACGTTGCCGGCCTCGTCCATCGTGATCGAGACCGGAGGGATGAAGACCCATCGCCGCGAGATGTCTCGCGAGGAACTGCGCGGCACCCTCTCGGCTGGTTTTGGCGTGCCGGCTCAACACATCCGCAGCGAGTACGGGATGTGCGAGTTGATGAGCCAAGCCTACAGCGACGCGTCGGGACTTTTCCAACCGCCGCCTTGGCTCCAGGTACGCGTCGTAGATCCGATGGACCCGACGCAGGACCTCCCCGATGGAGAGGCCGGGGTGTTGCGTCTGTTCGATCTCGCGAACTGCTACACCGTTAGCGATCTCGTAACCCAAGATGTCGCCGTCAAGCACGGCTCAGGCTTCGAAGTCCGAGGCCGGCTCTCGAAGGCCGAACTGCGCGGATGCAATCATCTCGTGCTTTGAGAGACGTGAGACGGGTTTCGGATTGCTCAGGGTGCGAGCGGGCAAGTGGCAAGCTCTTTAAGGGATTGAGCAAGACCGGGTCACCGGCGGTCGTATTCCTCGGCGATGGCGAGTTGGATGGCGTTGAGGAACTCATTCATCCGGCGAAGTAGCCGGCGGTTCTCGGCCGGCCGGTTCTGCGCTGATTCCGGAAGCAAGAGCGCCGACTCCACGATGTTATCTCGAAAAAACAAGGTGGCGTTCATAGCATCGCTCAGGGAGATCCCGCCCTTTTTCGATTCGATTGCGTACTGCCGGCCAATCCCACGGGCCTCGTTCAAGAGATCACTTCCGTCCTCGCAGGAAATGTATTGCATGAGTAGCCCAAGCAGCCGGCGTCCAGTCTGCCGGCGGGTCGCGCGCTCCTCGTCGTCAAGTTGCTGCAACCACTGAGGATCAGGTTGATGATCGAGTTCGCGCCGAGTGGTCTCCAGTGCTCGGTCCATCAACGCCGGATTATTCGAGGCTGAGGGCGGAGAAGAAGCGTCCGTCTGTGACAGAAGCCGCTGAATCTCAGAATCCGGGAAGCGGCGATGGCCGCCGGGTGTCAGGACGACCCGGACGTCCCCGTTGTTGGCCCACCGCCTCAGGGTAGTTGGATGAACATTCAGGCGTTCAGCGGCTGCGCTGAGAGTGTACAACGTTTCGCCACCTGAGTCGGACGCGGTCATGGGAATGGGGATACGAGGCAGCGCCTCGAAAGGGGAGAGGACGGCATGTAAACGACAGACAAGAAACGACCCTGAGCCGTTCCCCGCTAGAGGGACACTCTGGCCTCATCGATGACCCGGCAGAGGGTATCAAAGCCATCGGTCAATGCTGCGAGCCCGGGCTGAAGAATGATGGCCGGGTCCATCTCGACAATCTGGTTGGCCTGGACAGCCGGCAGTGCGTCGTACTGCTCGCGAGCGCGGAGGGCCGGCTCGTCGAGCGGCTTGCCACACCAGCACCCGATGATGAGGTCGGGTTTCCGCTCCAGGACTTCCTCGGGCTGAACGGCGCGTTCTCGCGAGGCCTTGCCGGCTGCCCGGTCGGCGAAGATGTTGACCCCGCCGGCCAGTTCGATCAATTCGCTGACCCAGAGAATGGCGCTGAGTTGCGGATCGTCCCATTCCTCGAAGTACACGCGTGGGCGAGGCAGGCCGGCGATGGCCTTCTGCCGAGCGGAACACCGGCGTTCCCAGTCAGCAATCAAGAGCTCAACATCATCTGAGGCATCCACGATGCGCCCCATCAGCTGCATGGTTTCGAGAATCTCTGAGACGGATCGCTGATTGGTCACCAAGACGGGCAGATTGGCGTGAATCAGTTGAGCCGCGAGTTCTGCCTGCACGTCTGAAAACCCAACGACGAGGTCGGGCTCAAGGGCACGGATGCGCCGAACGCTGCCTCCCGTGAACGCAGAGACGATGGGTTTTTCCTGCTTGGCCCGGGCCGGGCGCTCCGTGAAGGCACTGATCCCAACGATTCGGTCCTGCTCTCCGAGCGCGTACAGGAGTTCGGTAGTCTCCTCAGTGAGGCAGACGATGCGCTGCGGGCCGTTCATCAGTTCCGATAGCGTTCGAGGAATGCCTCAGCCACGAGCCGGCCGGTCTTGATACCACTGACTAGAGCGCCGTCGATGGACGCATTCTCGCGGTGATCACCGCAGATGTAGAGATTGTCCGCGAACTTGGTGGGTCTCGACGCTTCGGACAGCGTGCTCGGGGGTTGAGCCGGTAAGGCATGGTCGATCCAGTACGCCCCGATGCGCGTCCATTTCTGAACGTTCGGGCCAAACCACTTCGTGAGTTGAGCCCGTGCAGCCTCCTCCAACTCGGCGGTCGAGCCACGGGGCGCTATGATCGACGCAGCGATGAGGCTTGCGCCGGCAGGAGCATAGCTCGGCGCCACGTTGCTCATGACGGCCAAATTGTTCACGACCCCAGCTGTGTCGCCATTGAGCGCCAAGAGCGGTTGGCTGAAAGGGGGCTTCTCCGCCGAAAAGTAGAGGGTCAAGTTGCTCAGGCTGCGCGTGGGCGTGAAGGCTCCGGTCATAGCCGCTGCTGCCGGCGCTTCGGTGGCGACAACGACCATTTTCGGATATCGCTGCTGGCCGTTGCTCAGGACGAGCCGGCCTGGCCCCGCTTCCTTGACCGTAACGCCAAACCGGAAGGCTTCATCTGGGATGGGCTCGGCGACCTGGCGTGACAACTCGCCCATCCCGAGAGCCGGCACGGCGGCGTCTCCTTCAGAGAACATCTTCATGACGAACTCGAAGAACCGGTTCGACGTGCCGAGGTCGGGGTCAAAGGTGATGCCGCCAAAGAAGGGCCGGAAAAACCGGCTTGCCATACGGTCTGAGAAGTCCCAAACCTCACGGAGCGCCTCGTGGGTGGGCAGGTTTGGGCTGGCAAAAGCGTCCTCGACAGACTTGCCGACGAGCTGCTGCCGGAGCTTGAGCACGTTCAGCTTGTCTCCAAAGCCACCAATGGGCGACACGAGAGACGACAGCGCCCGCGTCGGATTGCGGCGAGGATCGCCCACGGTAGACGCTTTCCCATCGAGGTAGATTTTGGCACCCGGATCGAAACGCTGAAGGTTGAGCTCGTCGTAGTTGAAGACCTGCTGGGCCGTTGGGTAGGCCGTCAGCAGAACTTGAAACCCACGGTCGAGCCGGAACCCATCGACTACGTCTGTGCGGACTCGGCCGCCTGGCGCGTCACTCTGTTCGAGAATAGTAAACGGGATGCCGAAGTCCTGGAGCGCGCGTGCGCAGGCCAGACCGCTCAATCCGGCTCCGACGATAACGACGTCGGCGTCCATGTTCGTTACGGTAGGGTACTGAGGGAGGGGTGGAATCGGGAGGCTTTGATGTTGCAAAGCCTCTCTACCTAACGATCCGACGCCTATTCCAACCGACGATTTAGTGTTAATTCAGAGCTTCAGGACGGCCGCACCATGGAGAGGCCGCCATCGACGCCGATCACTTGGCCCGTCACCCAGCCGCTGAGGTCAGCGTCGAGCAGAAAAGCGGCTGCTTGAGCTACTTCCTCCGGTTCGCCGAGCCGGCCCAACGCATGCATTGAAACCGATGCTTTCTCCGACGCCGGGTTTGAGGTCAACCGTTCCGTCATCGGCGTGCGAGTGAGGCCGGGTGCGATGGCATTGACGCGGACGCCGCGCCGCGCATACGTTGCAGCAGCAGACCGTACGAGGCCGGCAATTCCTGCTTTTGCAGCTGCGATGGCTTCATGGTTGTTGAGCCCAGTCATGGCAACCGCAGAAGAGAACAGCACGATCGACCCACCGGCTTTGTACATCGCCCGCGACGCCGATTTCACCACGAAGAACGCAGAGTCGAGGTTCTGAGAGATCGTGTACCGGTACTCGTCGAGACTGGTGAGGTGGGCCGGCTTGAGCAGGAGTGAGCCGACGCAGTTTGCCACGCCGGCCAGGTCGTGCTCTTTGGCTGCGGTCTTGATGATGGCATCGACTTCGTCGAACTGCGTTGCGTCTGCCGGTTTCGCGTCGGCACCAAGCTCTGACGCGAGTGCTTGAAGCGGCTCGGCCGAGCGGGCAGACAAAATTAGGTGGTGCCCTTGCGCAGCCAATTGACGCGAGAGAGCAGAACCAATGCCACCCGTGGCACCGAAAATGATGAACGTTTTTGACATGAATCGTAGAGCTAAGAATCTGTATTGAGTTGCGTGACGAGACGTGGTGGCGCAGGGAGGTGACAGGCCCTACAAGTAGCAAGCCCGCTACATGTTTCAGGACCTCAACAGATGACGGACCTTGTCGTAAATTCTTAGATTGGGAAGACGCACAACGATGCGTAAGCAAAATGCTTTCATCGGCAAACGGAAGGAACAGGTCCGAATCAGCCACTGTACCTGAAATTCACCTGATGCCTTTACCCCCCTCTAGCCAGGCCCGCCCACCGAGACCTCTCCCCGCCGGCAGAGACTGCACGTTGAACGTCCACTTCTGGCCGCCCACATGTCCGCTGCCCGTATCTCAGAATTGACCAGGCAACACTGGCCTCTGTACCTACTCGTCGGTTTCACTGCCGTCGCGCTCGTCGGGTATGCCGCTTTCGGGCTCGCTCCGCACGGCCCCGAGAATCTCGCTCGCCTCTCTGATTACGAATGGATTGGTGAGTTCTACGCGATCTCGTTCAAGTTTTTCGGGCAGCTCCAGGTCTGGCTAAGTGCCTTTGTCCTGGGTTTTTATCTGCTGCGCCACGCTGGCGGGAAATGGCTCTCTGTCTTCGCGGCCGTCTACGCGCTCAGCCTCGCAAGCGAGACCATTGGTACCGCTACGGGTTTGCCGTTCGGTCCCTACGTATACAGCGCCTTGCTCGGGCCCAAACTGTTCGGTCTCGTCCCGGTTCTGATCCCGATTAGTTGGTTCACCATCGCCGTACCTGCTTTCGCTTTCGCGCTCTGGGCATTCCCAAACAGCCGCTGGGCTCGGGTGCTCTTCGGTGCCGGCTTGGTGACGCTGTGGGACATCAGCCTCGACCCCGCGATGAGCTATCTCACGACCTACTGGTTCTGGGGCGAAGCGGGCCCGTACTACGGGATGCCACTCATCAACTTCGCCGGCTGGTACCTGACCGGTGCGGCGCTGATGGGTGCGTTCGAACTGCTAAAGAGTGAGTCCTGGGTGCGTGAGATTCCGCGCAGGACACTCGTGGGGTACTATCTGGCGGTGCTCGTGATGCCCGTCGGGATGTGCATTGCTGCGGGGCTCTGGTGGGCTGTGCTCGGGACGGTGGTTGCTCTGGCAGTCGCCGGTTGGATCATACGTCGTCAGGACCCCACTGCGGTCGTTTCGGCTGTGTCCTCCGGCCGGCCTGGCCGCTTGCCGTCGACGAAGATGAGTGCATCGGCCACAGATGCTGAATTCCTCAAGGCCCTGCCGCTGCCGCACGATGTCGACGCCTACTTCACGCATCACTCGCGCTCGTTCTCGTTTGCCTCGGATTGGTTCGACGATGAGCAGCGCCGGCTCGTCGACATGGTGTATGCGTTTTGCCGCGTCACGGACGACCTCGTAGATGCCTGCCCAGACGAAGAGCCTGAAACTCTGCATGCTTGTCTTGACCGCTGGGAAAAGCTGGCCCGGGCGAGCTACGACGGCCAGTCGGTTGGCGTTGATTGGTTGGACGAGTTGCTTCAGGCATCGGCTGCCCGCGGGGTCCCGTACGATCTGATTCGAGATCTAGTGGCTGGCGTTCGCATGGACATCGGAGACGTGCGCATCCAAACGATGAGCGAACTCGATCTGTACTGCTACCGAGTGGCGTCCGTCGTGGGGCTCTGGATGTGCCACTTGTTTGGTGTCAAGACAGCGTGGGTACTCGAACGCGCTGCCTCACTTGGCTCAGCCATGCAACTCACCAACATTCTCCGCGATGTCGGTGAGGACCTGCGCCAGAACCGGATGTATCTGCCGGCGGATCTCCTGGCCGAGTATGGACTCGGGGTCGAAGAACTCCAAATTGAAGCAGCAAGCACAACAGCGGTCTCATCTGCTTATCGGTCGCTCCTCAGAGATCTCATTGCTGAGGCCGACCGGCGGTACGCATTCGCTTGGGAAGGCATTGCGGTTCTAGAAGGGGGATTTGGGAAGGCTGTAGCCGTTGCAGCAAACGTCTACCAAGGAATTCACGAAGGAATTCGCAGAAATGACTACGACAATCTGAGACGCCGTGCGTTTACGACTCGTGGGCGCAAGCTTTTGCTCGCGCTCGGAGCCCGCCGCCGGCTCTCCTCGGCACGACAAAACGTCGTCGTGCCCGTCGGGGCGTCTGCATCACGCGGGTTCGCACACCCCCTTTCCCAACCTGCGTCGTAAATTCATGTCTACAACGGTCCGCCGTTCCTTCAGAAGTTGCCTGAATGCGCAGTTTCTCAAGATCGCCGACCACACGCCACGAGCACTGCTCGTGTGCGTGGTTCTCGTAGGTGCCGTGCTGTCATCGAACGCTCAAGCCCCGCTCGATCCGCTACCCGCTATCCGGGAGCTCTATCTGAAGAGTGCAGAGGAGGAAACCCTCGTCGAGGAAGGCATTGAGCGTACAGCTGCGCTGATCGAGCAGTCGAATCCAACGGATCCGACCCTAGAGGCGTACCATGCCGGCTTCCTCATCATGCGCGCCAAGCACACGTTCTGGCCCAAAAAGAAGCTTCGTTATCTCAGGGAAGGGCTGCCCATTCTCGATGAGATCGTGAAGGTCAACCGAGAACACATCGAGGCCCGCTACCTCCGTTTGCTCAGCTGCTACTACCTGCCCAACTTTCTCGGCAGGAAATGGTCTGTCAGAGAAGACTTCAAGATCCTCGGGGAGCTTCTGCCCAAACACGCAGGGGACTACCCCCCTCGGCTCTACGCGGATATGGTCAGTTTCCTTTTGAAGGAGGGTTCACCCGGCCCTGAACTGCGCAGTCGGCTCAAGCAGACGCTCGGTACGGTCTTGCCTGCAACTCGGTAGGGAAGGGGTGTCAAGGCCCTACACGCTCTTAGACAAAGAACGGGCCACCTCCCTGATGAGAAGCGGCCCGTTGTCGCGAGGTAAAGGAGGGCAGGTGCTGGCGCTTACCGAGCCAAGACCACCTTGCGCGTCGATGAAAAGTCTTCGCTCACCATGCGGACGAAGTAGACGCCTCCAGGAAGGCCGTCTGACCGGATCGTGACTTCGTTCGAGCGCCGGGATGCAGGTACCCCGTTGAAGAGGATGTCCACCTGCCGGCCTAGCATGTCGTAGAGCGCGACCGTCACGGGTTGCTCTTGACGGACGCTGAACCGCACTGTCGATTCGGTGGTGAACGGGTTTGGGTAGGCCGCTTCCAGTAGGAATTGGCCCGGAACCATCACCTCGTGCTCGACGATGGGAGAGAACTCCTCCGCACCGTCGAAATCGACTTGGCGAAGCCGGAACTGATACACGCCTGGGCTGAGCGCAGGAATTTGATACGCGTACGATTGCTCGACGTCCGTCGTGCCGTGGCCGTCAACGAAGGCGATCTCACGGAAGTCGTCGTCTCCACGCGCATACTCGACGAAGAAGCCGGCATTGTTGAGTTCGCTGAGGGTAGACCAACTCAGCAGAACATCGTTCTGGCCTTCGTCTTCAGCCGTGAACGAGGCCAACTGGACGGGCAGGATGACGTTGAAGAAGTACGTCGCACAAATCTTGACCGACGCATCCGTACGGATCTCGGTATTCAGGTTGTTGCCATTGCTCGACAGCACCGTGTAGCCGGCCGTGGTAGCCACGAAGTCGAGATCGCCGTTTCCTGAAAAGTCGACCAGTGAGCCGCCGGTGCTGAGGAAGTTCATCGTGACATTCCTCGATTTGTCGGATTCACTCCGGATGCCCGACACGCCACCGTAGTCCAGCGTCTTGTCGAATGGCCCAAGGTCCCAATTCTTGGTGGTAACAAGCGTGTCTCTGAAGACGCCGCCTGAAGGGAATGAGAGCGTGAACGTAGCCCCGGTCTCGAGATCGACGCTTTGGCCGTTTTCGCACACGACGTTTTCAGCGCCGATGGCCGTATCGATGGCCGATTCCACGTTCAGGAAAACATTCGCCAGCAGTTGGCCGGGAATGTCGATTCGGGGAAGTTGTAGGGTGCGTTGCCAATCCGACTTCGTCAGAGGTACCTCTGTGCAATGGGTAATCTGAGTCTGAGCAAACGCAAACGAGGGAAACGCTGTCAACACGACGAGCGCGGCCACCGGCATGAGCCGGCGCCAAGTTGTAGCCTGTGGGTACATGGACTTGCCTCCAATAAAGTTGCTTACGCAACAAACATGCAGCCCGGACTACTCCGGAGTAGGATGGTGATCCTGCGGACTGCGTTGCCTTCTTGATGCCTCTTTGCCTGGACGGAGTAGCCAACTCCTGGCTCAAATAATACTTGTCGGACGCCTTGAAGTCAAGTGTAGGCGTAGTGGCCGCGTACACGTAGGTGAAGCACCTACACCCCCTGAATCCGATTCAGTCCGACACCTTAAACGCGCAAAAAAAAGCGCCGATGGCTCAAAGACCATCGGCGCTCGATGTAGCGGGGGCGGGATTCGAACCCGCGATCTTCGGGTTATGAGCCCGATGAGATACCACTTCTCCACCCCGCGATGTTTTGTATTAGACTGATAGTATACAGCTTTTGGTCATGCTTCGCAAACGTTGGTCGTCATTTCATCGTCCGATTCTTTGTCAGGGGAGCCGTATCGTCCTGAGTCTGTCCACCAATGCCACGGCCGTGCTCGATTTTACCTCCATCCAGCAACAGTTTCAGGAATTTGGCCGATATCAGGCCGCTGAACATCGGCTGCTCGAAGACCGGCTTGCCTTGGCACTGGAGACCTTGCAGGAGCTCGATGAAACCTGGCAGGATCTCGTGGGGCAGATCGAACCGGACGTTCCGGCTTTCCGAGTAGGGCGGCCCATGTCATCGCCGGCACGCGGGCAGGGGGCAAACGTCGACCGGCCAGCTGAGACGACGGTCGTTGCTACAGACGGATCGCAGATTTATCCAGACCGGCACCTCGACCCGCCTTGTTACCTCGTCAACGTCAGTCAGATCGCGCTGCAGTATGGAACGCTGGAAGAGCCGGTCATGCGTGCCACGCCGCAGCTTCGGTTCCGGCAAAAAGACATCGAGACGGTGCTGGCCGACACAACCGAGTCCATCACGGCGAACATCGTTTCAGCCTTGCGGGACCAGGAAGAGCTCGACGCACTGCTCAGCATCGCATGCTCGGCTCGCAGGCCAGGGCGGTTTCTTCTGGCGCTTGGAGACGGGACGCTGATCCGCTGGATGTTGAGCGGCTTGAACAAGCCCAAGCTCGAAGAACTACTGATCCAGCGATACACCGAAACCCTGTCCGGCTTCCGAGAGCAAGACGTTCCTGTGGCATCCTATGTCAGCCGGCCGGCCTCTAGAGATTTGGTCAATTTACTCCGGTTTGCCCTTGGCGAGCAGTCCAACCGCTCGGCCTCCAGGCTTTCGGGGCTCACCGATGCCCTCGTGTACGCGCATGTGCTGAAGCCTGGAGACCGGTCGGCTGTCTTCGAGTCTCCCATCGGAGTACTGGATCAATACGCGCCCGAAGATCAGATCTGCTACACGTACATCCGCGTGCCGGGATGGGTCGGGGACGAAGTCGCCCGCATCGAAATGCCTCGGTGGGTCGCCGAAGACGACATCCTGCTGGATCTGCTGCACGCCGTCGTCTTGGACCAGGCCGAGAAGGGGAGAGGCTATCCATCGATCTTGTCGGAGGCGCACGAGCATGCGATCATACGCCGGCCGGAGTCCGAACTGTTCTATGTGCTTCTGGACGAATGTCTCGTCAATCATGGCCTTCAGCCGGTCAGTTCGTCGTACAAACGTCTTTCGAAAATGCGCCCACTGGTGTAAATGAGGCAGCACGTCTGTACTCTTTCACATAAGCACGTGCAATCAGGCGTAGGCCCCATCCAAGACCTTTTAACTATGTCCTAACTATGCAAGTCGTGGCAGGTAAGCCGGCTCGTGGCGAAGTCATCGCTTCCAACACCCGTCGTTTCGTGGCTGAGGTGCCGCGCGACGCTGAACCGCCCGGCTTTGGACGGTGGGTGATCGTCGAGCGACGGGATGGGACGGCGTTGTTCGGGCTCGTGAGCCACATCGAGATTGGGAGCGTCCTCTCGAACCGGCAAGCAACGGCCCTCGGGCGGTCGCGCGAGGAACTCATGCGGGAAATGCCGCAAGTGTTGGCTCTGCTTCGTTCGTCGTTCGAGGCGCAAGTGCTGGCGTACCGGACGGCCAAGGGCGTACTCCGGCAGACCCTTCCGCCACAGCCGGCCGATCTGCACGACATGGTCCGTCTCGCAACGCCGGCTGAGGTGCAGTCGCTCTCGAAGCCGTACGATTACCTGCGCACGCTCGTCCGCAATCCGGACCCCGAAGTGCCTGCCGATGACCTGCTCGTTGCCGCACTTCGGGCCTTATACCTTGCGCATGACGAGGGGCCAGACGGCCGGCGTCTACTCCACGAGGCCGGCCGCGTGCTGACCCGGCTCCTCAACGACGACCACGAGCGCCTGCAATCGATCTTGCGGCGCGTCGTGTAGCGAGGCCGGGCGGGATCAGTAGAGGATGATGCCTACCCGAACCGGGACGATGACCGAGGTGTCTTCCGCCCGGATGATGAGCGCTGGGTCGATTTCGAAGTACGCGGCGGAGTTCGACATCGGGTAGACCCAGCCATAGCCGAAATGCAAGGCAAAGTTCTGTTGCCAATCCTCCGTGGCATAGTACGCGCCGAGACCGGTGATGATGTACGGATTTCGGTCGCTCTCGGCCAGCTTGATGACGACGGAAGCCTGAGGATTCAGGAGGTAATCCGCGTTGTTCGTCCCGTCGAGGAAAAACCCTGCGAGGCCGGCCCCGAGCACGAAGGACAACTGCTCATTGTACCCCCAACTGAACCGGCCCCGAATGCCAAGCGCCAAGGTTTTGTCCGAAACCTGTTCATCGAACACGTTCACGACGCCGTCCAACCCAACTCCAACCCGGACGGGCCGGCTTTGCGCAGTGCTCGTTTCGGCGCAAGCAAGCGCGGCGAATAGGCTGAGCAATACGGGTAGCAAGATCGCAGGACGCAGACGCCCGGGAGATGTTGGATGCTGACGCAAGGGGCTTTGCAGAGTTTTAACAGGCGGCTCAACCTGAAGCATGAGGAGAGGATCGTAAGTTGAGGATTGAGCTACAGCGCGACAAAGATCGCGCCAGGACCGCCACCTTGTCTACGGCATCACCGGCCGGCAGTATACACCACCAGGCTTCCCCATGAACTTTACGGTCTGCATCAAACAGGTCCCTGACGTCGACGTGCCGGCGCACATCCTGAACGGCGAGATCGTTCAGAAAACGCCTCGGTTGATTCTCAACGTCTACGATGCCACGGCGCTCGAGGAGGCGTTGGTGATTACGGAGGCTGAAGGCGGGGAGGTCGACGTGGTGCTGATCGGCCCTGAAAAAGCGCGAGAAGCCATCCGCAAGGCTCTGGCGATGGGGGCGGACCGGGGAACGCACATCCTGGTAGAGCATGCCGAGCAGCTGGACGCCCATGCCGTATCACGAATTTTGGCGGCCTACTTCAGAACCGTGCCCCACGAAGCGATCCTGTGCGGAAAGCAAGCCCAAGACACGGATTCTGGTCTGACAGGCACGATGCTGGCCGAACTCCTGTCGTTGCCCTACGTCTCCAACGCCGTCGGGATTTACATCGACGGGAACGAACTCGTCGTCACACGGCAAGGCGATACGAGCCAGGAGATCGTCCAACTGCCTGTGCCGGGCCTCGTCGCATGTTCGAACAACATGAACGACCCTCGCATCCCGAATCTGGGCTCGATCATGCGTTCCAAGCGGAAGCCGGTGACCACGCTCACGCTCTCGGATCTTGGCTTGGAAGGCGATTTCGGGCCGGAGTACACGCCGAGGGTCCAGGTGACCTCATATCAGGACCTTCCGGCTCGCCCTCCCGCCACGATATGGGAGGAGGAAACGCCGGCGATGGTCTCAAACCTGACCCAAGTTCTCGTCGAAGACGCGCGCGTCATTTGACGCCAGCGCTCGTCAATTTCAGCCCTCGCAGGCTAGCAAACACGCTCCGATATGTCTGTACTGACGGTAGTTCTTGCACAAGACGGTGACGTCAAACGCATGAGCCTCGAAACCCTCGCCCGTGGCCGAGACGTGGCACAGAAAGCTGGAACGGCGCACCACGCCGTAGTCGTGGATGCCGACCCTGCTCGCATCTCCGGGCAACTCGCCGGCCTTGGGGTTTCCACACTGTTTGGCGTTACGATGCCGGCCGGAGAGGCGCTCCTGGCGCGTCCGTTCTGTGAGGCGATCGAGGCGGCAGCTCGGAAGGCCGATGCCCAGCTCGTCCTGATGCCGTCAGCCGAGGCTACGAAAGAAGTGTTGGGGGCCTTAGCTGTTCGGTTGGATGCCACGGCCGTTCCTGATGTCTCGGCGTTCGAGTGGACAAGCGCAGGGATCGAAGCCGTTCGCCCGGTGATGACCGCAAAGTTCAACTCGACCATTAAGGCGCGGGGTGAACGTTTCGTCGTGACGGTCCGGTCCGGCACTGTGACAGCCGAATCGAATGCCGAGGGGCACCCGCCAGATGTCGTGCACGTGTCCTTGGACGGTAACGACGCGAGCGTAGCGCAGGACGCCCGGTTGAAAGAATTGATCAGCGCGATCAGCGACACCGTCGATCTGAACGAGGCTCGCGTCGTCATTGCGGCCGGCCGAGGCGTCGAACACGAGGCTGCCAAGCAACTCATTTTGGATCTCGCGGACGTCATGGGGGGCGCAGTAGGCGCATCTCGGGGGACCGTCTTGTCGGGCATGTTTCCGCATACGGCGCTGGTTGGACAGACGGGTAGGGTGGTCACACCAGACGTGTACGTTGCCATCGGGATCTCAGGTGCCGTTCAGCATCTCGCAGGGATGTCCGGCAGCAAGATCATCGTCGCCATCAACAAAGACGCCAACGCACCCATTTTCGAGCATGCGACCTACGGCCTCGTCGGGGACTTGAACGACATTCTGCCGCCGCTCATCGATGCGTTGCGGCGTATCGCTGAGCCGGCGTAGGGAGACGTTCTCGACTTTTCAGTCAACTTCCACGTTCTGCCGACTAAGTCAAGGACCTATCCAGCAAATCCGGCCATCCGCAATTATCTTGCGGCATGGACTCACGCTGCAGCAACTCCTCCCGCGATCTGCTGCCGTGATTGGACGGGCGGGCCCCATCACCCCGCTCGGTACAGGTGACCCCTTCAGTTCGCAACTGGTAGTTCGCAACCGGCAATCCGCCACCAACCCCCCCTTCACCACGCCCAATGAAACAGTTTATTTTTCCCAGTGTCATCGAACGCCACAATAGCGAATTGCGCTCGGTGGCTCCTGACATGTTACACGGTCTCAAGATTTTCGAGAACGGAAGTGGATACATCATTGGCCAGCTCGCGATGTCTGAGGGCAACATGCCCCAGCGCGCGATCAACAGCTCGCCGATGGATCTCGACTACAAGCTGTTGCTCAAAGCCGGCCTCTTGCTTGGTGGGACCGCCGCAGACGGGCCCATCGCGGTGACGTGCGGCTTTCCGTACGCGACCTTCCAAGTCAACCGCCGGTACGTCGAAAACCTCGTCGGTGACGAGCAGCGCATCGTGGTAGACAAGATGCCCTATGGCGGCGGCGACAAGCAGGCGAAGACGGTCCAGATTACCAAGGTCGACGTGATTCCCGAGATCGTGGGATGCATCACGGCAGCGCGGAAGGGCCGGACCGGCAAGAAGGGGTCGTTCTTCATTGCCAGCTTGGGTTACGGGACGTTCGAGGCGTGCCTCAGTACAGAAGACGGGATCGTGCAGCGGACGATGATTTCGACGTCTGGTATTCGGAATGCTGTCGACGATGTCACGCGGAATCTGATGAAAGAGCACTACCTCGGCCTCCGCACGGAGCATCAGATGGACATGGCCCTGCGCCGGGGCTCCATCGTGCTCAACCGCCGGCGCATCGATCTCGCCGGCCCGCGTAAGCAGGCGCTCAGCGGCTATTACCAGGACGTGATCTCGCCGATGCTGCGCAATGCCTGGACGGATGAAGACTTCGAACGTGCCTCCACACTCATCCTGACGGGTGGTGGCGCTCACTACGACGATCTCGTCCAGAGCTTCCGGGAGGAGTTCGACGGTATTCTCAACATCGAGATTGCTGAAAACCCTGAGACGCTGGCCAGCGAAGGCTATTGCTACCACTCGGTCCGGCTCTCGAACGAGTACGGCGGCACGGCCATCGGGTTGGATATCGGCAACTCGCAGACGATCCTCTCGGTCATCGAGAAGCTCTGACCGAAGCTCCCTGTCCAAGAACGTTTGTTCTTTCGCGAGCGGCTCTGGCATTCCCGGAGCCGCTCGTCCTATGTTTGGGCACCTTGCCCGCGAGCTTGTTTCAACTCTTCCTAACGACCATGTCTGAAGCACACGACGATACGATTGATGACGAAGGCGCCATTGTCGGCGAAACTCGGGCCGTCGGTGGAGGCCCGAAATCGACGGCTCCGCCCGCGCTGCGAAAACCGCTAGCCAATTCGCACGATCCGTTCTCAGAAGACGTCATGGAGGATCTGGCGTCAGAGTACAGTCGGTTCGCGCAGCTCGTGGCGCGTGGAAAAGTGCAGCCACAAGACTACAAGGTCATCCGGGCGACGATCAACAGTGTCCTCGCCAGCGCCGACACGCTGGAAGCCGAAGTCAAGCGCCGGCGGACCATTGCCCTTAGGATCCAGTCGAGTGTGGAGTTCATCGAGAACAACCCAACGGGAGGCCCTGAGCATGCCGCGCCAGACTCGGCCAAGAAGGAGTCGTAGGCGCTGGGGGGCAGGTGTCCTCGCCGTTTGGGCAGCGCTCAGTCTAGCGGGATGCCAAGCGCCCACACCGGCAGAGCCCGTTTTCGTGCCGGCAACGCATGCGTCGGTTCGGGTGACGGGCCGCGCTGTGCACGAGACGGAGGTGACACGGTTCGACTGGCCCGGCGTGTACATCGACTTTGCCTTCACGGGGTCGAGCGTCGAGCTGGTGATGCAAGACGGCCAGAACGATTACGACGTCTCGATCGATCGTGGACGGCCGTCCCTGCTGCGTACCCGTGAGGGCGACTCGACCTACGTTTTGGCTCGCCGGCTTCCTTTCGGCCGGCACGAAGTCCGCGTTACCAAGCGAACAGAGGGGGCGTTCGGGGTGGCGAACTTCTACGGGTTCGTGCTGCCACCCGATGGCCGGCCGCTTCCGCTCGATCTGCCGCCCGACCGCCGCATCGAGTTCGTGGGGGATTCCTACGTGGCCGGGTATGGGGTCGACGGAGCATCGCCTGATTGCTCGTTCAGCCGAGAGACGGAGAATGCCAACCAGACGTTCGGGGCTGTTCTGGCGCGCCGGCTCGGGGCACAGCATCACATCGTGGCCAAATCGGGAGCGGGCGTCGTCCGAAACTACGGGGTCATGCGCCGGCTGGCCGACGATCCGTTCATGGACTACTATCCCCGTGCGCTCATGAGCGAACCCCAGCCGGCGTGGCGAACCGAGCAGTGGCGGCCGGATGCCGTCGTCCTCCGCATCGGCCGGAACGATTTCACGACGATGCCGCACCCGACGACCAAGCAGTTCGAGCGCGCGTACTACATGCTGGTCTCGCGATTCCGGATCCAGTACCCGAACGCCCACATCTTCGCGCTGTGTGGCCCCATGCGGGACCGACTCCCGTGCGAGCCCATCGGGCGCGTCGTGCGACGGATTCACCGCGAAGACAAAGACCGGGGCCTGCACTTCGTCCAGCTACCATCTACGCTCACACGCCCGGACGACTTCGGCTGCGACTGGCACCCGAACGCCACCGGCCAACAGAAAATGGCCGACGCACTCGAACCCGTGATTCGCCGGCAGTTGGGATGGTGAGGGGTTCGCTTTGCTCACGTGGAAGCGTGGTCAGGGGGAAGAGTTGAATGGTGGGTGACGAGCTGAGGAGGGCTAGCATCTCGATTGATTTCGCCTATTCTCTGGCAGTCAGCCAATGGGCTCTTATTGTCTCCCACATATCCACCTGGCACCTTTCAACCCATCCCCGTAAAGGACGCGAGTTCCGTAAGCAACTTGATCGCCTCGGTGCCGGCGAGGTCGTGGGCGATGAGGGAGAGGAGGAACGTCGCGCCGGCTACCCATAGGAAGACCAGGACCCCGCCTGGGCGCAGGACGGGGTGACGGGTACGCTTCGATGTTCGGGTCGATTTCCGACGGCGCTTTCGTTTCGAGCTCACGGTTCTGTTGCCGGTCGCGCTTGCCTCCTACTGCAATCGTTCCGGTCTGGCCGAACTGCGGACGGCGAATCTACGGCACAGTTTCCAGAGCAGCGTCCGGATTTGAGGAGGGTGAACGGCTGATGGCCGATTCGAATCCATGAGAGCGGGGCTGGCCCGCTGCTATGCATGCGATCTGCGCCCGGATGGCATCTAAACGCAAAATCCGAACTCGAAACACCTTAATTTGGCTGCTCACGTTGTACTCACCTCACCCGATTGCCCCTTCATGGCTTTACGTATTGAAACCGCTGATCAGGCACCGCGCGTCGGCCAAGGCGCTAATGCCGGCACCCAACGTGAGCGCGTCCCGGTCCTGATCTTCGAAGACCCTGCTCAACTCTCTAAACAAGTTGCCAAGCGCGTCGCCAATCTGATCGAGCAGTCGAGTGCTGCCGGCCGGAACGCCGTGCTCGGTCTCCCAACCGGTTCGACGCCCATCGGGGTGTACCAGAACCTCATCCGGATGCACAAGGAGGACGGTCTCGACTTCTCGAACGTCGTCACCTTCAACCTGGACGAATACTTCCCGATGGATCCCGATAGCCTCCAGAGCTATCACCGGTTCATGCGGGAGAACTTCTTCGACCATGTCAACATCCCGGATGCGAACATCAACATTCCCCGTGGGGATATAAAGCCAGAAGACGTCGAGGCCTTCGCGCTCCGGTACGAGCACGAAATTAAAAAGGCCGGCGGCATCGATCTCATCCTGCTTGGAATTGGCCGAAGTGGCCACATCGGGTTCAACGAGCCCGGTTCGGACGAATCGACGCGGACGCGGATGATCATGCTCGACGAGATCACGCGGAAAGATGCCGCGAGTGATTTCTTCGGCGACGAGTTCGTTCCTCAGCAAGCCATCACGATGGGTGTCGGGACGATTCTCGATGCGCGCGAGGTCATCCTCATGGCCACCGGGGAGCACAAGGCCCCGATCATCCGCAGAGCCGTCGAGGAGGAACCGAACAAGCAAGTGACGGCGACCTACCTCCAACTCCACCGCGACGCCACGTTTTACATCGACCAGGCCGCCTCGAACGAGCTGACCCGGATCAAGACGCCGTGGCTGGTCCGTCAGGTGAAATGGACGGCGCTGGAGCAGAAGAAGGCCGTGATCTGGTTGAGCCAGAAAGTCGGCAAGGCGATCCTCCGGCTCGAAGAGACCGATTTCCACCAGCATCACCTGCATGATCTGGTGATGAGCTGCGGCAACGAGATCGACGAACTGTGCCGGCGCGTTTTCGAGGATCTGCGTCAGCGGGTCATGTACCGGACCCAGTTGTTCAAACGGAAGCGGTCCATCCTGTTCAGCCCCCACCCAGACGACGACGTGATCTCGATGGGGGGGATGCTGGACAAAGTGGTCCAGAACAACAACCAGTTGACGGTCGCCTACATGACCAACGGC
>JBCDHV010000001.1:0-35657 GCA_038749615.1 Bacteroidota bacterium | reverse complement strand
CCTGTAGCCGGCAGGCGCAGCTGCGCAATGATCGTGTGCTTGGTACCGAGGCCCACGTTCGGGATGCGGATCTGCGCGCTGCCCGGCAGCTTGACGGCCTTGGCAAACTCGGCTCCACCGTCGAGGTAGAGCACGCCACCCGAGGGTTCAGCACTCAGGGGTTCAGCCCCGTAAACGCCAAAGGGCTCGCTCATCGCAGCGCCAGCAAAGGCGAAGCTGCGGTAGTCCGTCGGGGTCAAGTGGGCGACGAGCGATTCGAGACTTTTGGTCGCCGGCACCACCGGGTCGATGAGGTCGCGGATCCAGACGGGAGCTGAAGCGAAGAACGGGTTGCCGCCAGCGTAGACGAAGTCTTCGACGACGAGCTGGCGCCGGCCCGTGAAGGTAACCGGAATGGCGGGCGTCGTGCCAGCAGCGATCTGCGGCAGGGTCTCCTGCTGAACCGAGCCGTCGCAGAGCAGGAAGAGGATGCGGCGCTCGTATCCGACCGGGGTTGGCAGACCGCAGGCCTCAGCCCCCAACACCTCGGAGACCTCGCCTTCGCGGGCGAAGTAGGCCAGCGGGACGCGGTTGCGCTTCAGGTAATCGAGGAGCCGGTGAAACGGCGTCGAGTAGTTGAGCATCGTGCCCGCGAAACTGGGCGCGTAGGTGACCGACGAGAGGTACGGACTCCCATCGATGCCGGCTTGCTCGCTCTTCTGGAAGCCGGTGGCCGGCGTGAAGTCTTGGAGTTGGCCGAAGCTGTGCAGGCCGGCCGAGCGCGAGCCGTCGCGGAAGATTCGGCGCACGTCCGTCGCGTCGGCAATCATGGCGAAAAGCTCGTTGCCACCGTGGCGGATCGTCTTGTTGCCGTACGTGTTGCGGTTGATGGACATCTAGCTCTCGTCGGTTGGAGTGGGCGCGCCGTCTCCGTCCTTGGAGGGGAGAGCCGGCTTGCGTTTGCGAGTCTTGGCAGGCGCTTCTGGTGCGGGGGCATCCGGCCGTCCCGTCTCAGGACGCAGAGGAGGCGGCCAAGGCAGGGACGCGTCTGCGAGCGTGCGCCGGAGGCGTTCGGGCACCGCTTCGGCCTGCGCCGGCGTGAGCACGGTGCCAGCTGGGTGCGTGATCTCGGTGCCGTCGCCCAAGAGCGCTTTGGTGATGCGGATCGTTCGGAACATGGCGGGTCTAGTGGTACGTGTCGGCCGGGTGGCCGTCGATGAAGTCTGGGGTGGCGGTCTGCTCCTGCGGGTAAAAGGCGGTGTATCTGAACATGAAGACGGCATGCCCACTCTCCGGCGGGCACTCGTCGACATCGACTCCGTTGCGAATGACATCGAAGGCGGGAAAACAGTACCGGCCGCGGGTGTCGAGCATGCTCATGAGCTTGACAGCGAGCCGGACGCGCGCGTCAAAACTGGCGCTGTTCCAGCGGAGCGTGACGTTGTAGATCACGCCGAGCACGCGCTGCGTTGGCTCGCCGATGCGCCGGCCGTCTACATTTGGGTTGATGCGCACGCCGCCAGGCAGCGGCCGGACAGCCAGGCTTGGGCGCTTGGCCCGCTTGCACTCGGTCTCGGCCGAGTAGACGGGCCTTGGCAGCCCGACGTCCTCGCAGCACTGCGCCACGAGTTGCATCTTCTGCTGGGCTTCAGGCGTCACGGCTGACCTCCCAGGGTACGTGCGAACGCTCCCATAGCCGGCGCGGCTAGAGCCGTGAGACTAGACGCAAGGTCTTGCGTGGCCGGTGCGGCGTAGGGCCGTGCAGGAATCTCGAAGACCGCTTTCTCGCTCAAATACATGGCGAGGTATTTCTGCTCGCCCGTGTCTTTGTAGAGCGCGTAGAAGGCGTTTCGCATGGCCGGTGTCACGGTGACACTTCGGCCTTTCTCGTGCGTCATCGCATACGGCACGCGCACGATCTGGGTGAGCACGACGGTCCCCGTGTCACTCGACACCGTCAGTTCAGCATCTACGTTGGCCTCGGGATCCAGCACGGCCTCACTCAGGCGCTCCGACTGGCGGTACAGCGGCCCGTCTTCGGGATAGCCTCGCCGGCCGTCTTGCATGTAGACGGTCGCGGCAATAAGGCCCCATTCGTCGCGTAGGGCGCGAAGCACTTCTTCGGCGGCTGCTTCGAGACGGGCTTGGCCGGTGCCGTAGAAGCGTTCCTGGAAGCCCGGATCGGCGGTGACGCTAACCTGCATGGCTACCTCCGGTAGTGAGCTGCGGAGGCTAGGACCGCGTCTCTCCAGTTCTCGCGGAGCCGGCGCGTCACCGTGGTGGGCGATCCGCCGGAGTCCAGGCGTTTGCTGGTCGAACTCAGCGCCCACAACTGCGTGTTGCGCTCCTGCCAGAGCCCGCAGGCGTAGTCGACGACGACGCGCGCGAGATCGTCCGGTGTGGTGGCCGGCAACTTGGTCAGTTGCACCGCGCCCCACTCGGGGTAGCACGCGAACAGTTCCGCGTTCAGGTCTTCGAGCGTGACATCAGACGAGGCGTAGCCGGCATAGTACGTGATCGCGCTTGCCGGGCTGTACTGAGCGTCGCCTAGGGTCACGCTGACGAGCTGGCCGCCGGCTTTCGGGAGCGACCACCTGACATCCGTCCGCGTGACGGGCACCGGCCCCGCATCGGTCTCTTGAGGCGCGTCCTCGACGGCTTGGTGCAGCGGCCAATGCAGCAGCCAGGCTGCCCGGTTGCCAGGGGCCGGCACGAAGTCTTCCTGCCGGACCAGACCAAACGACTCGCGGCCTACGTCCTGCAGCACGGCGGCTGAGGCTTCGATGGCAAGCGCATTGTAGTCAGTCTCCTCGGGCGCGCAGCCCGAGAGCGCCGTCTCGATCGCAGACGCAGGAATCAGACGTTTAAAGAGCACAGCTTATTTCTTTTTGGCCGCAGTCTTGACAGGCGTCGCTACCTTCCCTGCTCCGATCTCGGCTGCTCGTTTCGCAACAGCTTCTGAGACCTCGCACGTCTGACCGGCTGTGTAGACCGTCACCGTGTGAGCTGAAGTGCGGTGTCCGTAATCGGACGTGAACTCAAACTGAGGCATAGCAATCGTGGGGTTTTGCAGCGAACGACCGGTTGAGCAACCAGCCTAGTAGGTCGGAACGAGTTCAGGGTGCCCCAGCACCGCAGTTGCCGTCACGTTGGCCGTGCCGGCTGTCACGGCCTTTCTCAGGCGGACGTAGCGCTTCGAGCCGATGTAGCCAAGCTGAGCGCCGGAGTCGGCTCCGTTGGCTGCCTTGTAGGCGTCGTTGAGCACTACCGATTCGCCGTGCAGGTCGTCGCTGGCCACCGTCGTCCAATTGGTACCGTCGACGCTTTCTTCGACGGGCAGCGCGATGTCGGCTGAGTCGGAGAGCGTGTCGACAACGATGGCGAAGGCGAGGCCGTTGAAGCCCAGGGTATCGATGGTGGCACCCGTCGTCGCGTCGGTTTTGAGCGCGAGCTCAACCTTGACGTGGTGCGTGAGGTCTTGCGGGACCATGATGGGTTCGTTTGATTGAGGCCGGCAGAGCAGCGGCAAGAGAGCAATTACGCGGCGATTTCGAGCAGGCGGAGCGCGCGAGGCTCGACGACATCGCCGCCTGTCGAGCGCGAGACGTAGAACTTGGTGAAGCCTTTGCGCGTGATGTCGTCGCGGATGACCTCGATCTCTTCGACGTCGACGATGACGTAGGCTTCTTCCATGTCACCGAACGCCACAGCGATGTCGCCCGTCTCGTAGGGAGCGCCCGTTTGGCTGATGTCCGGCGCCGCCATCGCGTCGAGATTGACGTACGCGTGGCCCAAGAATTCGGGGGGCTTGCCTTCGCGCAGCGTGTTGAAGTTCCAGAGCGGCACGCCCTCGTTCGACTCGAAGGAGAGCAGGTTGAAGAGCGTGCGCCGGTTCCAGAACCACCGACCACCGAGTGCAAACTCGTCTTGAAGGTCGACCATGCACTTGTAGAGCGCCTTGTGATCGTCGAGCCGGGTGGCGTTGCCGCTCTTGAAACGGATGATATCCGTGTTCTTCGTGAAGCCTTTGGCTTGGTCGTTCCCGGTACCGACGGTGTAGTCGACGCCCTCCTGGCGGGCAAAGCGGCTGCGCAACTTGCGCTCGATGTAGGCCGCCAGATCGAAGCGTGCGTTGCGGAGCGCCTTGTTCGAGATCACCGGCTCAGCCGAGCGCTCGTGGGCAAAGATGTTGACGACCTCGAACTTACCCGTCGTTGTTTCGACGACGGGTTCGCGCTCCTTGCGGTTCTGGAAGCCGAAGTCGGTTTCGTACTGCTCCCGGGGATGCTCGTAGCGGTCCGTTCCCGAGACCGGAATGACGGTGGCGTATTCGCGCATCGGGCTCATTTCGCGAACCCGCTCCATGAGCGATCCCCGAGCGGCCGGCCCCATGACGACGCCTCCACTCGACGCGTCGTCGGAGGAGATGAGCTTGAACGCGTCGTCATCGATGCTACCATCGAGATACGACTTGTACGCGCGGTCCTCGTCGGTGAGCGGCTGGGAGTCAGCCGGCGCCGACTTCATGGCGTCGAGTTTCGACTGAGCCAGCTTCATGGCTGCGTCGATGTCAGCGACACGCTTGGTGAGTTCCTCGTGCTTTTCGCCGGACGTCTTTTTGTCGTCGGCGTAGGTAGCTGCGAAGTCTTTCTGCGCCTTGGCAATCTGATCGGCTACGGCCTTGAGTTCGGCGTGCTGGGTGGCGTCCATGTCGGCTCGCGTATGGGGTTGTCTGCTGAGTGCTGCGTTTCACCGTCCGGTCGGCGCGGCGAGGCTCACTCAGCTCTAGGTGAATGACGCCAGCGCGCCGGCCAGCGTCGACTTCAGGTCATCAAAGTGCTGCGGTCCGGGCTCCACCCCATCCGAGGTGGAGGTGGCCCCACCTGAGGTGTGTACCGGATCAGAAGTAGAAGAGCGCGCGGAGCGGCGTGCGGCCTTCATGGCGTGCTGGTGCAGGCCAGAGTGACTCGCGCCAGGACGGCTTGCGCTCTTGTATTCAGTAACGGCCTCGGCAGGCGTCCACTGCTCGCGCGGCGCGACGGTGATCGTGGTTTCGGAATCGAGGGGATCCCCGTCGAACGAGAGCGGCACGTTGAGCAGGTCCAGACCGCCGGCATGCCACAGCTCGACGACCGCACGAGGCGGCGCGTCGAACGGGTAGGTGGCCTGGACCCATGCTTCGAGCTTTTCCTCGACGGCGTAGGCGTAAACGGCGTGGTAGACGCGTCCGGTCAGCGCCTCGATCGAAAGAGCAGCCTTAAGTGCCGGCTCCTCCGCGGCCAGAAGCGACTTGACCGGAACGACGGTGCTTCGCGGGTTGGACGGCGTTGGCGTCAGGCTCGCCTCGATGATGGGCCACGTCTTGATGTGCCCATCGCTGCCAATCTTGACCAAGTGGCCGGCACTGCCAGAGCTCCAGCCAAGCGAACCGTCTTCTGCCAGTTTGAAGAGGGCGGCTTCGTACTGCTTGCGAAGGTCGAGCACGACCTCGGAGAAAAGCCCTACCTCGTCGACCGTCGTCTTGACGGGTGCCATAAACCCGATCTGGGCTGCAAAGTCGTAGCCCTTGACCGGCAGTCCGTGATGGAACACCGTGTCGACGCCGTTGCCCTTGTGGGCTCCGTAGTAGGTCTCGGCCGAGAAGTACTGGCCGTCAAAGTCGCGCTCGTCTGGCGCGCCGTACTTGACTAGGTAACCAGAGAGCGTGCCTGTATGTCCGTCGTCAGACTTGACGGCTTTGACGGCACCTCCGTAGAAGGCCAGGGGTTCGGATGGATGGCGAGTGGGCATGCCGCCAACGTAGCGGCTCGGCCGGCTCGGCGAAATCGTGACTTCTCGGTTCGTACGCTCGCACGAAATGCAAGTCCTTGGCCGCCAACGAACTAGCGTCCAGATAAAATGTCACGCACCCGCGTCGGCGACAGGTTGACGTGCCGGCCCACGAGGTAATAGGCCCACTGCTGGGAGTGCCCTGAAGCGCGCGCGTTGTCGTAGAGCTCGCGCACGCGTTGCGAGATCCGGTTGTCTTCTTCGAGCCGGCGGGCCCTGCGTACCTGGGCCTCTGTTGGATGCGTGAGCGTGATGGTGAGGGTCTCGTTCATGCCTCCTCTGTTGAAAGCTTGGTGGGCACTCGGTGCACCTCGCCACCCTGGATGGCCGGCAGGTTCGTGAGCGCGCGTTTCTCGTTGTCGGTCAACCAGTAGGCGTCTCGAAGAGCCGAGGCAAGCTTCGAGAGGTCCGGCCGCAGCGCTGCAATCTGCGTGACATCGTAGGCGAGCGAGAGCCGGTCCCCGTAGACGGGCCTGAGAATCCGCGTGTTGAGGGCACCGTACATCCGGTCGAAGCGCGGCAGCGTGTTGTCTGCGATGAGCGAGCGCTCGGCTTGAAGTTGGTTGTTGTAGCTGCTCGCGCTCTTCATGCCGAGCAGAATCGGATCGACCCCCAGACCGGCTGCGATGCGGGTGATGAAGAACTCGGCCAAGTCCTTCCAATCCATGTCCCGGTGGACTTTGCCGGTCTCCTCCCACTCGTAGGGTTCGACTACGACTCGGCCGGCATTCTCGGGACCTCCGTAGCGGCGCTGCAACTCGTCTCGCGTACGGCTCGCGCCCATGGCCGAGTTCGAGACCGGCTTCCGAAATCCACTCGGCTTGGCACCGTTGCGCAGAAAGGCATTGTTCCAGCGCATGGCGAGATTGTAGCCGGCAATCTCGTAGCGCAAACTGCGAAGCGGACTCCGACCCGTTTCCGGATGGGCCGGGTCGTAGAGTTTGGCGTGATGAAGGCCGTAGGGCTCGAGCGGCGAGCCTACCTCAAAGGTCCGGTTCCGGCGCTTGCCGCTGTAGTGGTAGCCGGTTCGCCGGCCGGCGGTCTCGTCAATGCGGACGCGGTCGGGCCGTGGCAGCAGGTAGAGAAACAGACGTGGCTCGGCAAAAACGCGCTGGCCACGCTCGGCGTAGAAGAACTGCTGGCCTCCACAGATCTCTTGTGCCGTCCAGGCCATCTGCCACTCTTCCCACGTGGTCTGGTGCCCGTCGTTGGGGCACCGCAGCGCGTCGAGGATGGGGTGGTCCTCAATCTCGCTCACGGTACCGGCCGCCACCATGGCCTTGAGGCTGAGCCCAGCTTCGACCGAGCCGGCGTGCCGAGCAAGCTTCAGGCGCTTGGAAGCCTCCCCGCTTGATTCGTAGAGCCGAGCCGAAATGCCGGTGGCGCTGCCGACCATCCGCGCCACGGCAGAGCCCACCACACTGTTGGTGTCGTAGGCCATCTCAACGTAGCCGGCATACGTATCAGGGATTCCTTCCTTGCGGTCTCGGCCTGAGAGGTACGCGTAGATCTCACTCAGATTGGAAAACGTTTGCGCCGTTGACGTTTTGGCCGCTCGGCTGCTCGCAGGCATGCGGAGGCGACGTAAGGATTTGTTCATGGCCGTTTCAGGGATTCATGAGCGTCGCGAAGGCGAACCGAGGCTTCGTCGTCGTCCTCGGCGGTCAGTCCCGCCAGCAGTCCGCGCAGTGCGGTTTCGTGCCGGCGGTGCCGGTTCTCCGTCACGCGGACTCGCCAGAGGACGAGGCCGAAGCCAGCAAGCAGGACAAGCAGAATGGCAGCGAGCAAGACGTTGGTCATACGTACAGATCCTCTTCGATGATGTGGTCGCGGTGGGACGGCGGGGCCGTGTGGCGAGCCAGCTCTTGGACGAAGGCGTCGTTGAGATCCAGGTCTCCGTTTCCGGTGGCGAGACTCTCGGCGGTGACCGAGAGCAAGCCCTGCCGGCCCGAGCGGCGCGGATCGGCATGCAGGCCGGAGAGGAGCTTTTCAACCACCGAGCGCAGCACGCAGACGCGGCCCGAGCTCACAATGTGCTGCACGCCCGAGGCCCGCTTGAACTTGTCGCCGTCCACCGAGACGGGTTCCGCGTAGACGCCGGCAGCACTGAGCCAGTTCAACGCGCCTTTGCCGGAGGCTTTGTCCTCGATGTAGTGCGGCCCCTTGACCGGAACAAGCTCTGAATCCGCGTAGGCCGGCCCGCCCATCCAGTGCACGAGTTCGGGCTGCTCGACCCAGGCCCAATCGGCGTCCGTGACATAGATCTTGAACTCGCCGTCTGGGCCAGGCCCGCGGCAGGTCTCGACAAACGCCGACGCGGCATTGCGGTCGTTTCGGGTGTGCGCGGTGTCCCAACCCTTGCCCCGGTCGTAGATGATCTCCGGTAGCTCGTCGACCACCCGGAACCACCCTCGCCGCCAGAAATCACCGGTGAGTGCGGTGGGTCGCTGTTGGCGCTGCGCTTTGGCGACCAGTGTACCCGACGATTTTTGGAGGGCTTCGACTTCTTTGGCAGAGAACCTAGACGGTGACAGTGCTTCGCCGACCAACCGGGTGTCTGGCTCAAGCGTGCAGGTGGCCGGCAGTCCCATCGGTCCGGTGCCTCTCCAGAGCGGTTCGCTCGACTTGATCTCGTCGAAACAGACGACATGCCAGTGCTCTGGCGCTTCCTCGGTCCCGTCACCAACTTCCCGGCGAAACAAGTAGTCCACCGCGTCTTTTGGTCCGAGACGCTGCATCACGAACGCGATGGAGGCCCCTGGCTCGCGCCGGCTTAGGAAGGTCGACGGATACCACGTCTCGAACATGCGCTGGTATACCAAGCTGCTCGCGTCCTTTGGTTTGGTCGGATCATCGATGGTGCCGTGATGAAACCCACGGCCCAAGAGCGCGCCGCCTGTGCCATCGGCCCACACGCCACCACCTAGACCCGTCTCCCAGCGCTTGACCGACTTGGACGCGCCCGCAATGCGGCCGGCAGCAAGTTGGTAGTACTCTCTCGCCTTGCCGTTGAGTTCGTAGGCAAGGTTGGCGTTGTAGCTCGTCACCCCTGCCCATTTCTCTGGGAAGCGAAACGAGAGATAGGCCGAGAACAGCCGGCTCGCGCACTCGGATTTAAAATACCTTGTGGGCATCAGAAACATGACCCGCCGGTAATTCGGCTGGTCGGGTTCGTAGCTCCACCTCTGACTGAAACTGAAGCCGCCGTCTTCGGCGTGCGTGTCGGCTGTCTTCTGAAGCACGCCCAGCATCAGCGGCACATGCTCATACCGGAGCAGGGTCGGGTTGACTTGCCGCACGAAATCAATCAGCTTGATCTGCCGATCGACCGACTTGGCACGGCGTACGCTACCGCCAAGACCGGCGGTCCTTGCCGGCGCACCTATGCGGGCGAAGCGGCGCTCCAACTGCTGGACCTGCCTGATGCCGGCGATCATTCGGCCTCCTTGTCTGACTGCTCCACCTGAAACAGCCGCCCCATGTACTCGCCGGCCACGTCGCGCTCGGAGAGGGCTCGGACGTGGTTCGTGATCGCCTCGTAGTGGGCCGGGCTGTTGAGGCGGGCCCCAGAGATTTTTTCGAAGAAAAGCTGGCTCATGGCCTCGATCTGGCCCTTCAGGAAGCCGGCGAAGTCGTGGGCCTTGCCAGGCTCGCCGGCCAGCTCGCGCGCGTAGGCTGCGACAACTCGCGCCAGTTCGCTGCCTTCTTCCTGCGCCAACCGCTTGTAACGCTGGAGGCTACGGCGCGACACGCCGAACCGCTCCAGCGCCGCCTCGTCGCCCTCGACGCCGGCGATGAGCACGGCCTGGGCCTGGTCGTGCACGTCGAGCTGCCTCTTCCGCTTTCTTGCCATTGCTACAGCGCCCCTCCGCATGTTCCACAGGTGCCGGCCGCTCTTCGCGGCGCTAGCGTCGGCGAGATAGCAACCGCCTCCGTGAGTCGTCTCAGCGTCTCGTTGGCCGGCCCGTAGCGCTCAATCACATCGAAGAACTCCTCAATGTCGTGCGGCGCGATGGTCCACATCGGATTGCCGTGTTGGTCGTACTTCGGATCCCCGTTCTGATCGGTCGCCTGCGCGCAGTGCCTGAGTTCGTGTTCGACGAGCGCGCAGATCGCGGCGGTATTGCCCTCATCAGCGCAGGCTTGGACATAGCAAAAGTTGAGCGTAATCAGAAAGTCAGGTAGTGCGCCGAACGCATCCTCGCACCACGCTTCTTTTCGTCCAGCGGCAAACGACTTGGCCGGCGTGACGAGTTCGGCCTGCCCGAGTGTGACCTTGCCACTGCGAACCGGCTCGATGTCGCTCAGCACGAACCCGACGATTGCGCCTTCGAGGTGCGCGTGGTTGGCGTTGGCCCAGCGGGACTCAGGCATCACAAACGTTGCTCGTGCCCACGCCGTCCACTCCGGCGACGGGAGTGCCGGCCCAGCGTACTCAGGCAAATGGGGAAGCCCGGGCAGTCCGCTCACTCTCCCCCCGACAGAATGCGTGACGCTTCCTGGGCCGCAGTAGCGGCCCTCAGAATCCGCTCCTGCAACGCATTGATCGCAGCCTGTTGCTCCTGCACCTGCTCGGTGAGCCGGCGGATTGTCTCGGCACTAGACTCGCCGGCCGGCTCCAGACTCACCGTGAGCGTCGTGGAGGTCTCCGGACGAGCATAGCCGGCGTAGATCGTCTCGTCTGCCACGAACACCTCGTCGGCGCTCACGACGCGAAACCCTGCCGGCAGACGGTACCAGACGCGGTGCACGCCGGCCGGCAGACGGGTCGTGGTGCGATCGCTAGCGAAGAAGGGAAACTCCTCCGGATCGAAGGCGCGGCCCGATTCGAGTTCGTCCGCCTCCAGCGCTTGGGTCGTAAAGCCGGCTAGTCGAACGCCGGCCGCGTAGCTCGCGTCCGAGAGCGTCATGATGACATCGACCGGCTCAGGTGGGTCTGGATCATCGATGGGGTCGTCGATCGAGCCGGCACTCTCCCACACGTTTTGCCACGAGGCCGGCAACGGTTTGGCGCGGGCGAAGAAGTGGTCGCGAACCACCTGGCGGTGCCGAGCCGGTATGGCGCTGCCCATGTTGCCCAGAAACGCAGCGGCCGGCCAGTCGGCACCGTCTCTGAGTACTCGGGCAATGTCACCCGTCATCCCCGGCCCAGGCCAGCGCTCCATGTCGTAGAACGTCTCCCAGAAGGCGAGGCCGTTGCGGATGAGCGGTCCGACGCTAGAGCTCGCGCGCTGCTTGGCGATCTTGGCGTGGCGCTCGTCGCCTCCGAAGCTGTCGTCCCGGAAGGCGCGCACCCCTCGGTTGTAGGCGTAGACGAGTGTGGCGGTGTAGGCCCCGAGGTTGACCACGACCCGGTCGGCGCCAGCGAGATCGATGATCGTCTTCGTGGCCCACATCTGCGCGCCAAGCCACTCGTCACGCTCGTAATGCTCCCACCACTCGATCGCGCCTGTCGGCTCGCCCGATCCACCGGGGTAAGCCACGTCCCACCGAGCGGCTGGGTAGCGCTTCACTCCCTCGGCCCAGAGCTGCCGGATGAGCGTTCGGTTCTTAGGCGAGAACGGATCGACCGCGTTGGGGCCTTCCTCGTCCCCGATTCCGCGGTCGATCTTCCAGCTCGTGAAGTCAAAGTCGTCCGGCGCCGTCCGCGGGTGAAGCGGCGTCACCATCAAGTTGAGCCGGAAAAGCGGGATGGCGTCAATCTGGCGAGCAAACGCGTAGGCTTCGTCGTAATTCGACCAGTCCCACTTGGAAGCCGGCTTGCTCGTGCACGGCTGGGTCGTTACGCAGCCACCGCCCATGATGAAGCGCGCCGTCGTGCGTTCGAGCTCCGGCCGTTCGCTTCTGAGGTAGGCCCGCGCGTAGACCACCCCCACGCGGTTGCCATCGTCTGGCATGATGCCGGCCGAGTTGACGACTTCGACCGAGTTCCAGTACTGCACCACGTGCTGGGCCTGCACGCAGGTCGCAGCGAGGAGAACGAGAAGGGAGAGCACGCGCTTCATGAGTCGGAGGGTTGGGCGTTGCGGAAGAGTTGAAAGAGGCCGGTGCGCGTGAGCAGTCGCTCGCCGTACCAGAAGCCGAGGCTGACCAGGTTGACCTTGTAGAGCATCTCGGCCAGTCGGTCCAGACGTCCCATCTGCTCAGGCGTCCACTCGGCCTGGGCGTCGAAGAACGAGGCGAGCTGCACGACGATGAAGGCAACCGCGAGCGCGTAGGTGAGCACCGGCCGCACCGATCCCCGGAGGACCTGGATGGCGCGCGGCATGTCGCTCGCCGACCCCTCGTAGTCAAGCACGAAGGCGCGGAAGCTCTCCTCCTCGGCTTGCAGGGCTTCGGCTGCCGCCTTGGCCGCTTCGAACTTGAGCTGCGCGCGCTCGGCCTCGTCCATCTTGTCGCCAGCGACCTTGTCGATCACCTGCTCAATGATGCGCGTGACCGGCGAGACGAGGGTTTTCCAGAAGCTCATGCGGAGGCCTCCATGAAGGTGAGCACGCCCGTTGCTGTCGCCTGGGCGAGCAACAGGTGCGTTTCAGGCCGGGCGAGCCACGCCCCGCGCTTGGGGTTGGTGATGAACTCGTACTCCAGAAGCGCCGCCGGCATCGTGGTGAGCCGGAGCACGGCAAAGTTGGCGGCCTTCACGCCGCGCGGCTTGTGACCCGCCGCGGCGTCGCGGAGCGCGAAGTAGGCCGACCGTGCGAGTTCGCGTCCAGCACCCGATCCGAGGTAATGCCACGTCTCAACACCCGAGGCGTTTGGCGAAGCCGCCCCGTTGCAGTGCAGGCTCACGAAGGCATCGGCTTGGGCCGCGTTGGCGATCTCGGCTCGCTCGCGCAGTCCGAGGAAGACATCACGCGTGCGCGTGAGCACGACATCGACGCCGCGGTCTCTGAGCAGGCCGGCGGTCAGCAGGCCTATCTCCAGGACGATGTCTTTTTCGAGCAGCAGGCCATTTCGAGCGCCAGAGTCGTGGCCACCGTGGCCTGGGTCGATGCAAACGCGCATAAACGAGGAAGATTGGGGCTGCCCCCCAGCCCGGGGTCGCCGACGTTCTCCCAGCGCCGAACACAGGCGCGACCCAAAGGGCCGGCGACCCTTACCTCGGTGCAAGGTTGACTCCCAGCTACCATCAAACTGGGAGGCATGGGGAAATGTGTCACAAAACTACCCCGTATCTCGCGCCGGCAACATGATGTGAGGGGCCGGTTTCAGTCCCCACAGGTGCGGGCTGGCTTGCGAGTCTGTTATGTTGGTGAGTATATCGTTGTTAGGTGTCCGCCGTTCGACACACCCGCTACCCGTCACCCACCCCACCCCGCCATGAGCGACCGCCATACCCATGAGGGGCCTCGTTTGTGGGACTGGTTCGTCAGGCTCTGCGTCGTGCTGGGCTTCGCCGTCAGCGTTATCACGCTCAACAATTACCTCAACGCTGACACCTCCCAGCAACCCAATCCGGCCAGGAATCCGCCAACCGAGCCGACCCCAAACGGGGGTGAGAGTTCACCGCCACATCCCCCCCCCTCTTTACCTCAATCTTCGGGGTTCGTGAACAGGAGCCGCACTTATGCGAGTCCAGCCGTTTTTGTCATGCGCGATGGCAGATATCACCCCGGAACCAACGGCCAACTCGCTTCAGCACTCGGAGGGAGCGAGGGCCTCTTCTCTGCACGCTTCATACGAAGCCCGGGGGCCCTAGGCCTTGTCAACGGAGACTTGAGCGTCGTCGCCGACGAGAACTTGCGAGAGCTGGTCCGCCAACTCGTCGTAGGCACCGTCAGCGTCAACGTCTCTCCGCATCCAGGCCCTCATGAGGACTGGCACAAAGGAGAAGCCGTCGCGACCGTTCGAGTCGTGGATACTAGGTCCATGTCGAGCCGCACGGTTTCCGTCAGAACGATAGGCGGAGGGTTCTCTGCAGGCTCTGCGGAAACGAATGTAGTCGATAAGCTCACTGCCAATCTCGCACAAGAACTCAGGTAATTCGTGATACACCTACGTCCTCCCAGCCGAACCCCACTACTTCTCTGCACCGCTTTCGCACTCTGCCTGTGGCTCGTAGGCCTGGTCGATGCGCAATCCAAGCGCGCCCCGAGCTTGGACCAGGCCATCTCCGTGCTTGCGAGTGACCTCAGCAAGCAGCTCTTGATACAACGAGTCGACAAGATCGCCGTCGTCGACTTCTACGATCTAGCCGACCGGGTAACCCCGTTCGGCGATTACGTCTCGCAGAACCTCGCCACCGCGCTCGTAAACGCCGATGGTGCCAACTATAGCCTTGTTGAAAGGCGGCGGCTTGAGCAGGTGCTCCAAGAGCAGAACCTCGGGCAATCGGGCGCCCTCGACGACAACACGGTGGCCGAGCTGCAGAAGGTTCTGGGCGTAGACGCGATAGTGCTAGGGGAGGTCACGTACTTCCCTTCCTCCGGTCAGAGCGAGATCAACGCCAGCGTGTTGAGCACAACGACGGCCATGGTGTTCACTGCCGCGAAGGTGAACGTGGCCCGCGACCCGAAGATTGACGATTTGATGGGGCGACCGGCACGCGTAGAGTCGTCCAGAAGTGGCCGAAGTGGAGGAACAGGACGTACGTATTCCAATCGGCACTTTACGGTTGAGGCCCTGTCTCTAGGTGACAACGAAGGAGTAGTGACGGTTTCCTTACGAATCACGAACACCAGCCGTGAACCTATCGAAATGAAGCACCTGACCGACACATGCAAGCTCACCGACGATAAGGGGAGGGGGTACTCATGCAAGTCACTCACGGGACTAGCCAGAACCAGATTCGGTCAGCCAGAAGCACCCACGTACATCGGTGCTGGAGAATCCGCGCTGGCGATCTACGAGTTCTCAAGACAATCACGTAGATCGAGCCGGAGCCGCCTCTCGGGAGGTTCCGGCGATGCGGTCGCGAATTACATTTTCACTACGTCGGTAATTGTATACACGCGAAGAGGCGAGCGCAGGTACACGATAGGAATTCCGGGTCTGCGCTGACCTATCTCATCCCGCCGGCAACACTGGCGGATGATCTCCGCCGAACATGGTCCTTGTCTCAACGAGGCGCTCGTAGACCGGCCGGCCGTCGTCGGTGAGCACGTAGCCGAGTAGAAGCTGCTCAATGCGCGCCTGGCCGGCTGCGACCTCGGCCAGTTGAGCGTCCAGCCAGTCGAGTTTGTTTTTCCACGCGGTCCGCTCGGCCTGAGACATCGTGCACTTGCCCGCCGGCACCCCTGGATCCTTTCTGAGCGCGTTCAGCATGCCGGCAGGATCTGGCGCAATACGAAACCATGTCGGTCTCTCGACTCCGTTTGGTCCAGGGATGCGCATCATGAACGAGACCGCGACGACCTGGCCAGCCTCGTAATCCAGACTGATCCGGCTCGCCCCGTTACGGCCGAGAAGGTCCTGCATTTGGCCGGCGCTACTGGCGGCTGTGGTCTTCGAGGTGTAGTTGCGAATCGGCATGTTAGCTGCCGCCAGTAGCGGCCAATTTGTTCAGTTTGCTATTGAGCCGCAGCCGGCGACGCGCCACTTGGCGATGACACATCGCCTATAGCTGCTCTCCAGACTCCGTCACGACGAGCGCTGTGACCATCTTCGTGCTCACGATGCATTTCCCGTCCGGGCGGCGAACCGACTACTGTACGCCGAAGCCGCCGCCGGCAAGTACCAGGTCTTGACTGACGTCGCTGGCCCCTGTCTTCGCCTTACGCGCCACCACTCAAGCTTTATGACGCCCGCCGGCGTGAGGTACAGCACCGTTGTATGCTCGTGCATCTCGGCTCTCTGCGTGGCTGGGAAAATCACATGCTCATGCCGGCTGACGTAGATGACCGGCCAACTGCGGCAAATGTCCGGTACACCACCAGTACGGCTCGCTACAGGCGCGTCGAAAAGGTCAAGCTGACTCATCGTCTCCAAACAGCTTGTTTCGCTTTCGCTTGCACGTCGCGCAGTTTTCCGAATGCTGATGCTTGCTGTCGTCCAGGTTCTCGCTCGGCCCGAAGAACATGTAACGACCACAGAGCGACCGCATGTCGACGAAGTAGTGGTATTTACGCCCACCGACTACGCCAGCCCACCCCTTGTGCTCTGTTTCCGTGTTGACGCCTTTCATTGTTTTTCCCGGTTGATCGAGCGCTCGCTGCTGTAGCCCTCGGGATATCTCTGCTTCAGCTTCTCGACATTGGCTTCCATGACCTCTTCGAGCGTGAGGCCGTGGTTCGTGCACAGGGCGGCCACGTACCACAGCACGTCGCCGAGTTCGTCACGGATGGTGTCCCTGCTCACCCCGTGCTGGTGAAACACGCCCTTCTTGATCAGGTCAGCCACTTCGCCCGCTTCGCCGGCTAAGCCGAGCGCGTTCCAGACCACCATCGATTCAGGACCGGTCAGCTCGTTCTCGGGTTCGGCGATCAGCGTGCGGGCAGCGAGCCGCTGGTATTCGTTGGCGTGCATAGGATTCGGATAAGTTGACACTTTCGGCCAAGATTGCGGATAATTTTACTCTGGGTCTTGGGGCAAGCGCGTCTTGCGGCCCACGGCCGTGACGAACTGACGCGGGGACAAGCCGGCTTCGAGGCCGAGCAAAGTGGCGGCCACTTCGACAGCGTTCGACCACTCGCGCACCCACTCAGCCGGCAGCATCTCAACCGACTCGCCCGTTTCGACATTCGTCACAACGATGAGGTCGTCGTCGGTCATTTCGACAGAGAGGTCTCTGTCATCCCATGCAGGAGCGTTGTCAGTAGGGTTCATCGAATCAGGAATCACGGGTCGTCTCCGTTAGGTGTTCGTTATCCGTCATGCGAATAGACTGGTTTGCACGCCAGGCCATAAGGGACTCAGAAACGCCTCAGTCGAATCCTGTGTTGGCGTTTCGTAATCGTGGACGGAGGAGGCCAGCACATGAGCCACGCCGGCGAGTGCGAGTGCGGCCACGGCCAGCTTAGTCTCGCGTGGTTCGTCCATGCTGTAGATCGGCTGCCCGAAGGCGTAGGTGCCAGCCTCTTGCAGTGCCGGCCACGCTACGAGAAGCACACCCGGCCGGCAGTGACTCAGTGCGAGCCTAGCCAGCCGCATAATTTCGAGATGATGCCACTCGGCGAGGGCCTTCAGCCGCCGGCAGTGCAGCTCGTGCACGAGACGAGAGGAATGACCGGCTAGCAACCGTGCAAGATCAGGAGCTGCTACTTCGGCTTCGAGGATGTGCCTGTGCGGCACTGGGTCAGCCAAACCGGCAAGCAATTGAGCGACTGTAGCAGCCCGTATCGAGGCACCAGCATTCATACCAGCACCTCCAGCAACACCACGTCCACCGCGGCCAGAGCCAAGATCACGAACTCCAAACACCCAGGAGACGCCGGCTCGACCTTGACGGCCGCCGGCTCGCGTGTGAGCATGCTTCTCATCGAGCCTGGGTGACACGTAGGAACGCCGTTTCCTTGACAACCTCAGCCGTCCCGTCGCGCTGTTCGCGCGCCTTGAGCAGCTTGACGTCTTCCATCATCTCTTCGAGCCCCTCGCTGTACCGGTACGACTTCCGCCGCTGAACCGTGATTTCGCATCCGAGATGACGGACGGCCTGCTTGCCGTCTTCCTCCGGCTCGGCCATCAGAGCGTCAAGAATCTCCGGCTCGATCTCTTTGAGTTCGGCAGTCAGCCGTTTGATCTCGGCCTTGAGTTCGAGGTACCGGTCCAGCTTCGCCGGCTCGTCTAAGCTTCTGAGTTCTGCCATTGTCGTTGTGTGGTCATGCCCTGCCAATCAGGGCGATTCAGGTCCTACCGCACCCTCCGGCTCCTTCGGTGGTGCTTGTTCTTCGTGTTGCGCACCTCCTCCAAATCCTGCATCCGGTACATCCGTTTGCCATTCTGGAGAACGGCCTCCAGCTTCCCCTTGCGCACCCATTCGCTGAGCGTCGAGCGCCCAATACCCAGGATCTTGCGAGCCTCCGCCGGCCCTACCAGCGCAAGACCGAGGCGCTCCTGCATGGTGCGGACCTCCCCGCGAAGAAAGCGGAGTTCGCGCAGAATGAGTTCTTCTGTGCTCATCGCTTTCCCCCCTCGTTTGCTTTCTTCTTCGCTAGCTCAGTCAGCCGCCGGCACCGGCTCAACCCGCTCCGCTGCAACTCTCTGACGGTCGGGTCCTCAGCCGTCTCGACAACGAGGCGCAGCCCATTACCGCCAGGCTTGCCGGCGTCTGCCTGGAACGTCTTCGTCTTGCTCATGCCGGCACCTCCCCGGCTTCTCCGGAGGCCGGCGCAGTCGGTCTCCATCCCGTCTCGACGACGAGCGTGTGCATCATCTGCCGCAGCGCCGAATCAAAGCCCGGCATCTTGGCGAGCGTCCCGTCCTCCTCCTCCCGGCACAGGAACGATCCGCTCGGCGTGGCACGCAGCTCCGCCGTCGCGTCCTCCCGCAGTCGATCGAAATCCTCGTCCGACCAGCCGGCGGTGAGTTCGCCGTACCGGCGAGCGTAGCCGTTCCGCGATTCCATCCGAGCGAAGGTCTCATCGGCCTGTCGCGCCGCGCTGGACTGAATCCGGCGCACCGTCCCAAGAGGGGGGAGTTGGCGGAGCACCTTGTTCGCGTACCGAGCGTTCGGCTGGTCCGCCTCGGCCGCGGTCACGATGGCCGCGAGCAAGACCGAGGCCGTTGGGTAGTCCTTGCGTTTCGAGACCACCCAGCCCTTGACGGATTTGGCCGTGCGCTCGCCGGCCCCCCACAGCGTCACCACCCGAGCGGCGAGGTCCGGCACCAGCACCGACCGGCCGAGCGTCGTGATCTCCTCGCGGAGCTGCGAGCCGTGATGGCGCAGGTGCTGGGGAAGCCAACTCAAATCAATTTTTCCATCATCATCATCATCCCGCCGCGCAGCGGCCAAATCCGGGTTTGACGGCTCGTTTTTCGGAGCCGGCTCGCTCTCTAGCCTACCACTACCTGATGATGAAGAAGAGTTCTTGGACTGTTCTAAAGAGGTGCGATCCCAGGATCTGGGGGTCATTGTCCCAGGATCTGGGGGTCTTTCGCTCAGTTGACCCCCAGGATCTGGGCCCCATTCCTCAATTTGACCCCCAGATCCTGGGGGTGTACGCTCGTCCTGTTGACCCCCAGATTCTGGGGGTCTTTCGGAGGGTTCCGCCACCGGCGACGCGCTCTTTTTTCGGCTCGTCTGGTACGGCCGTTTTCGCTTCCGCTGCCCGAGCGCGACGTCTCGCTCGCCGGCATCCAGCGCTTCCCACGGGGGCAAGAACGAGCACTGCTCCCAGTCGAACGCGTACGTCTTTCCGCGGCCTCTGCGGGCCGGTGCCGTGCACGTGATCCAGCCCAGCTCCTCGTACTTGTTGAGGTAGCCGCGGACGGTTTCGACGCCGGCTCCGGTCTCGTAGGCGAGCCGCTTGAGCGACGGATACGCCCCGCTGCCGTCGTCGTGCGCGCGGTCGGCTAGACACATCAACGTCAGTTTTTCGGCCGGCACGCGGATGTCAAGATCGCGGGCCTTCAGCATCGCTCGCTGGCTCATTTCTCACCTCCGGTCAACCCTAGCGTGGGAGTGGTCGGGGTCTCCGACCCGACCCCTCGCTCGGCGATGCAGGCGTTCAGATGCTCGATCAGCTCGTCACGCTTCAAGTCGTTACCGCTCGCGAGCGCTTCGATCTTCTGCTTGGCCTCACCCATCACGAAATCCAGATGCGCTGGCGAGCAATTCGCGATCTCACGGTTGATCCACGAGACGAGGCCTGCCGTGTCCGCATTGCGAATGCCGAGCGGATCACGCAGGCCGTTCAAGAGCCGGCGCTGCATCAAGGCCTCCAGCGTGTAGAACGAGAGACCCACGAAGCCGGCCTTGTTCTGCAAGTCCTGGAGCCCCTCGTGCGTGAGCTGCTTCAGCAGCCCTGTGAGCTCGCGCGACTCCTCTGAGGTGAGCGGCCGGCCGGGTCCGCCCGTCGGCTTCTTTGGTTCACCCTGCGTCTCCGCGTAGGCCTCAGCGATGGCCTTGAGCGCCACCTTGTCGAGCACGACACCTTCGCGCTCGCACCACTGGCAGGCGAAATGCAGGAAGGCCTCAGCGTCCCATCCGCGGTCGGTCTTCGCCTTCCGGGCCATGCCCTCGACGAGCGAGAGCGTGGCCGGCGTGGCCTGCTTCCACGTGAGCTGAGGGTTACCCTCGGCTATGCGCATAGCCGCAATCGATTGCGGGTCGCGTACGCCGAGCTCGCGGAGCTTGGTACGCGCAACCAGCCACGGAGCGAGTGCGGACTCTTGGCCCGGCGTATAGCCGCCAACAGGGGCAGAATTGCCGGCCACAGCGGCTACACGTGGCCGGCGAGCGGTCGCACGAGGTTCAGCCGGCCGCGCAGGACTTGCAGTTAGCGCAGTGGGCTGAGGTTCTACGTAATCCTGTGGAGCCCAAAACCCTTCAGCTCGCTTCGGGAAGAACGGAACGGCCGAGCCTTTCTCGCGCTTGCGCCCAAAGGACTGGTTTGCCCCCGAGGCGAGATCGCGAAAGCCGAAGTAGTCGTTGCCCTCGTCGTCGATCCGGTAGGCCGGCACCACGCGCCCGTGCGCGCGCTCCAGCAGATACTCGTAATCGACGTTGAGTTCAGCGATGCCGGCGGCGAGTTCTAGCAACTCCGCCAGGGACTCGGCTTCGATCTGGATACGGTCGGCCCCGTAGGCCACCGTCATTTTCAGGTTAGCCATCCGTCACCTCCGTTTCGCGTACGGTGCCGACGAGTTCGACCTCAGCGTCTGCGTCGATGTTGACCAAGAACGCCCGCGCGCTCGCCACGCTGGCGATGCTCGGTGCCGGCGGGTCGCTATCCACCGTGACGATCTCCATGATGACGCCGGAGATCAAATCACAGGCGTGGACGAAGACCAGATCGCCGGCGGCCAGCTCGCGAGCCGGCTTCGTGTTGCGGTACTGACTCATGCCGGCACCTCCACTCGTTCGAGGCGGTGCAGCCGGCCCGACTGATACCGGACAATGCGGTAGAGTTCAGCAGCGGCCACCTCAGGGTCCACGTATCCAACTTCGATCTCGTCAGACGACCACCATAGGCCTGTCGCAGCCGTGAATTCGGGCTCTTCCGTGTGCACAGCGACATCACTATGGATATCGATCGACACGAACTCCGCATCTTCCGAGGGGACATAAAGCGCCCCGTCGCCAAGCCGGATCGCCCGTTCGTTGATGTGCTCAGTTTTTAGACTCATGCCGGCACCTCCCCAGCGCCGGCATCCGGCGCTAGTTCGACGTACATGTCCGGCAGAATCACGCGCTCACGCCGGCCCTCAGGGGCTCCTTCGCCGACGAACTCGCCGACGAGCCATGTCATCGAGCCCTCGTGCTCGACGCCCGTGACACGAAGCGGATAGCTCCACGACGGCAGGCGCACGAGCTGGCCGGCTCTGATTTCAGGTCCTTGGATCATCATGCCGCCCCCCGCACACTTCCGGCCACGACATACCGGCGGTTGAACTCTTCTTCGGTCATCAGCAGCGTACCGACGCGGTAGGTCCAGACGTAGCCTCGACCTCCGATCCATTGCTGGAAACTCACGTAGTCCCCTACCCTGATTCGTCGCCGGCCGTCGCCCGTGCGCTCTGGGGTGGGCCGGAGCCCGCCCTTGCGCCATCGTTTGCTCATTCGTGCTAGTCTTCGTATGCTCATTCTAGACCTCTCGGTTTGAGGGCCGGATCTCGGCCCGGCTCGCCGGCACCCCAGTTTCTCAGGCTCAGGGTGCTGGCGTTCGTTTTAGGTAGACGGGCGAACTCCCCGCCCGTCGTGAGTCGCCATTGCGGGCGATTTAGGGCCGGGGACCGGCCCGTTTGCCCTGTTGGGCAATGGTGTTGAGTCCTCGCCGTAGATCGTGACGATCTGTCCGCGCTCGACTGGCATCGTGATCTCGATGCCATCTGCCGGTAGCGTCGTCTCAATCTCTAGCGACACCTCGGCGTGCGTCTCGTCAAGGATGACCCGTGTCACTGTCGCGAAACAGAAGGGCACAACTTGTAAGACATCGCCGGCCATCAGCTCTTCGGCCCGCTTGTAGCTCGTCGCTTTCCTAGGCATCGCCGGCCTCCTCGCGTTCGAGTTCGCCGGCTTCGCGCAACACACGCTCGGCTTTTTCGAGGCCGTGGACTCTCAAGAACTGATTGCGAGACCGCCTGTCGATCTCTGCGGCCCGCTCAATCCGTTCGCGCTCCGTCCTCGAAACGCGAACTATGATTTGATCCGTAGGCATGGCCTGATATCTTTAGGGTGTAACAGATAGCTCTTGCACCCGTAGAATAGCCAAATTTAGGCCCCTACGCAATATCAAAATGTCTAAAATTGACTATTTCACCTGATAAAATCTCTGCTCTACTTCGATCGTGGATGCTAGAGAAGGGCTTAAACCAAGAGGAGACAGCCGTCTCTCTCAAGATTTCAGTCTCCACGCTCAAGAATTATCTGGGCGGAAGAATTCCTAAAAACAAAAGGGCCTGGCTGCTTCACTCCATTGGAGAAGGCGAACAAACTCTCTCAAACGGCCACTCCGAAAGCCTGACTGAAGGTACCTCCAGCGTTGTCCGGCATCGATATTTTGCCGGCGGCGTCGGAGCCGGCCCGGGCCAAGAGCAAGAGGACACGGGCGAATACATCATTACCCCGGTGGACGTCCTGAAGGCATGGACGAGTGGCCGCACGCTCGATTCCGATGAGGCGTACTGGACGAGGGTGCGTGGCACCTCGATGGAGCCGTGGCTGCCCGACGGCACTCCCATTCTTGTCGAGGTGGTCCACGGCATCACAGCCGCCGGCCGCTACGTGCTCTACTTCGACGACGACGACGGCGAAGAGGTCAAGCGCATCGAGAAGCTCGGAGGCGGCGCGATCAAGGTGGTGAGCGACAATCCGGCTCACGTCACCCGCACGCTGCGACCGCTGGGTGAAGACATGTACAGCGACGACGACAACGACCTGCGGTTGCGCGTCAACGTTCGCGGCCGGGTCGTCTTTCCGCCGGACACGCCTCAGGCGATCCTCTCAACCATCACCCAGCAGATGAGCCGGCTCGTAAACCGGTAGCGCTGACGCTTTCGCACTCATGCCTTCTGAGTCCCCTGTTTCTGTCCGCCTGAAAAAAGCTCGGAAGCGCCGATCACTGACGCAGTCCGAATTAGCGGACAAGACTGGGATGCATCTACGCAGCGTGGTTCGACATGAATCCGGGAAGTACCCCGTTCCAAACCGAGCGCTTGCTCTGTATGCCCACGTATTGGAAGTGTCTTTCGAGTGGCTAGCTGAAGGCGAAGTTGCAAGCGTGGTCTCTTCCGCTCGGCGGCCAATTCCGAGCGATGCGTACGTAGCGATCACTGTCTGCGACCGCCGGCTCACAGGGTCAGATCAGACTGAAGAGATCTTTCTGCATCGCTACGTCCTGCAAACCGTGCTCGGGATAGAGCTTGGTGGACAGATTGGAATCTGGGCCGTGACTGGCGACTGCATGGAGCCAAGTGCAACCGAAGGTGACGTGGTCTTCTACAGAGCTTCCGACCGCATTGCCGGCTCGGGTCGCCACGTTCTCGAAGTCAATGGACGCCTCATTCTTAGGCGGGTCCAGCGTCTCAGTGATGGTAGTCTCGTGCTAAAATGCGACAACCGCTCCACCGGCTACCGTGACGAAGTACTCACCCCAGGTAACGACGGTACACTCATTCAGCAAGAGACCGGACGGAAGGTGGACTTTCGTGTGGTTGGCCCTGTCTTGTGGCCACGCCGGCAAGTTTCCCAAATGCTGATGCGCGAAGTGAAGGAGGCGATTACGAGCATGGCCGGCGCGGTGCAGCAGCAACTCTTCCCCAGCCGCTGAGCCGACGGGCCTTGCAGGATCTCGCCACTGTTTCAAACCTGCCTTATCAGTTTTTTTTCTCTGCATGGCTTCCCCAATCATCGTCACCACAACTCCACACGTCGAAGGCGCACGCATTACCGGGTACCTCGGAGTAGTTTCGGCCTACGTCGTTGCCGGCACGAATCTTTTTGCTGACATGGCGGCAAGCTTCAGCGACGTGTTCGGTGGCCGATCCCAGTCGTACCACAAGCAGTTGGCCTCGATCAACAAGGAAGTCCTTGACCAGCTTGCCGACGCTGGTCTGGATCGCGGAGCCCACGCAGTTGTGGGTGTGCGTGTCGATTTTGACGAGGTCTCAGGGGGCGGCAAAAGCATGTTCATGGTGACCGCTTCTGGTACAGCAGTAACGCTAGACACGCCCGCTGACCAGCCGAACAGACCGAGTCGCATAGACGCTGACGCTCTCGGGGTTCAAATGCGTCTTGCCGAGATAGCAGCAAACACGTCCTCGCTCTCTAGGCGTGACCTCGCCTTTGCAGCCAAACACCGGTCGCCAGCAGCTTTGCCGCAAATCAACGCTGAGCTGGCGCAGAGCAGGCGGCGACTTGATAAGGATAACCCGGGCCCCATCATCAAATACGTTCTTGCGCTTCCCGAAGAGGCGGCGAAGGAGGCGGTCTATGGTTGGCTAGCGCGTCCGGTGCTTTCCGCAGGTGAGCTCGGGCGCATCGTCGTCGAGCAAGGCCGTCTGTTCGATCCAGGGCGCATCCGGCCACTTCTGATGAGCGAAGACGAAGAGGTACGGTTGAACGGGCTTACCGCTGCGGGTGCAGCCAAGCGCAGCTACGGAGCCGGCGACATCAATCCCATGCGCAGAGTCGCCGAGCTGGTCGAGCAGCAATTCCCTGTGACCGTGGTGAACGAACAACGCACCGTGGGCATGTTTTCAAAAGAAGAGGTCGTGGTCCGCCTGTGCGGTGCGTGCGGAGCAAGCTTTCATGAGGAAGACGTCCGCTGCTCAACCTGCCGGCGAGACGTGTACGGCGTTCCTTCTTCTTACGTATCCCCACCAGTAGTAATCAACCGGCTGCTCAACAGGGCCGATGCCCTCACGCGGGTTTTGACGCACTCGTAGGTAACCAGCATCACCCAGCAGATGAGCCGGCTGGTGAGCCGGTGACCTTCCTCACCCGCCGGCACCTCACCGGCACCACGCGTCCCGACGATCCGCCACTAGACGCCATCGACTCTCTCCTGATTGAACTCGATGGGCCGGAGACTTACCTCGACTAGCCGGCCAGTGCTGAAATGCCGGATGCCGGGGTTTTCCGGTCTATTGCGCCGGCTGTATATTTTTTAATCAATCCCGAACGCCTTTGACTAAGTTCAACATCAGTCGTTAGAATGCCAGTAGGAAACCTGTTAGGCTTGCCCCTCCTACTCTTTGTGCTGCGTGCCGACCATTCTTGCCATGAGAAAGTACACGCTTACTGTAACTCTAGCTTTTACATGTGTCCTATGGCTATCAGGGTGTGCCTACAGGGAAATTAGTTATCCCCGTGAAAGTTCTTCAAAAGAAATGTTCTGGCTTTATGTAACCTCACTTGCTGACAGCGCGAGTTTTCTCGACGACGATTTGTACCTAATTGACCTTAACGACCCATATCGAAAACCACCTACAAGGGCGGCGCTGTTAGACTTTAGGGACGGAAAGTTCTGGATGCTTGCTCAGAATATGATCTACGAAGTTGGTACCAGAGGAGAGAAAATCGTTGTCCCAGCAGGGTTTGTTACCGACTTGACAAGCGTACCACCACGTGTAAGGTCGTACGTATCTGTTGCTGGCAAGCATAAGCGTGCCGCTATTATCCACGATTATCTCTATTGGACCCAGGAATGTGAAGACCGTGAGACTGCGGACAAGGTCATGCGAGCTGCAATGCAAGATCTTCAAGTCAGACCAGATCGGATATGGGCAGTCTACGCCGCGCTGAGAGCAGCGGGGGGAAACGCGTGGAGAGAGAACCAGAACGATAGAAAGAAGGGATATGTCAAAGTCGTACCGCTATCAAATTGGACGTATGACGGAGACTGGCTTCGCTTGCGAGAGCACTTGCGAGGCAAAGGAACTAGGCAGTTCAGCTTACCTGCAGACAGACGCCACTGCGGACTGAGTTACGACTGAGCATGAAAATAGATCAGTAGAAGGATCAAGCAGCCAGTCGCCGGCGGCCTGGGTAGCGCGCTCTACGACTGGCTGCTCGCGATCGCGCGATCACTGCCGTGACATCCTCGGCTTTATGTGTTATTCTGTGGTTGGTTTGAATGCCGGGTGGATATGCGATGCAAGAACCTCGAGTGCAGACCGCTTCTATTGGATCACACGTTTGAAAGCAACGGGATCTTCCACATGTTTCGCGAGTGGAATTATTTGATACTTCGCGGGGAATTATGGAACACCGTAGCGCTAAGGAAACGCAGCACCCGGATTTGACTCGGGACGAACCTTCGACAGGGGAGCGATTCAGGCGAACCTTGCTGATGCGTCCCCATGGAAGGAAGAATCTACTACCGCTAGCAGGAGCATGGCTAGGGGCTATGGCGTTTTTAGCCATTGCCATGGCGATCATAGAAGGCTTTACCTGGACGATCATTGTTCAGGATATTTTGCCTTTTGAAAGTACGGCTGGCAGGTGGATCTCTGGTGTAGCCGTTGGGCTAGTTGTTGCTGGAATGATATGGTTTATCGATTCCACCTTCATAACCAGCGATTTCTCGAAACCGTCTTATTTGGCCCAGGAAGACAGGGAGGGCAAGCCAGAACACTTGGATTCCATTTTTGCCCGCATATATAGTCTTGCGTCTGGTGAATCTTTAAAGCTGTTCTTGGCAGTTTCGCTTCGAATTGGCGTCCTGCTTGGCTTCACGTTCATAACTGCTCCATACCTAGCTCAGATACTGATCACTGAGGATATAGACGCTGCCTTGGCCGAGAAGCGTGGCGAGCAAAGGAGAGTGCTCGTTGACACTCTCCGGTCTAGAAATGCTGACCGCAAGGCTAAACTCACCAGCTCTCTCGATGCACTCAGAGACAGTCTTACTGCAGAAATTAATGGCACCGGGGGATCTCGGTCTTATGGAAGGAGTGTCGTTGCCATCTCCATGGAACAGAACATCAAGGCCAAGGAGATTGAGCTGAGCGCCATTGATTCTCTCTTCAATTCAGAGTCGGCGAGAATCAAAGGCATGCCTTACGACTCTCTGGTGACTACCTACGGTGTCCCCTCCCTAGTTGGATCATTTGCGAATCGACAGATCCAGATCGAGCTCATGGGCTCAAATAATGCATATCAAAAGGCCGAGCGACTAGCCATCCTGCTGCTTTACGGGATGTTCCTTTCAACGATTCTGATAAAATTGCTGCAGCCACACGCAATTAGGCTATACCTGAACGGGTATCTCCAGAGCAGGTGGGAAAGGTACATACAAGGCGCCTACGATGAGTATATCGAATATGAAGAGAACCGGTCTTACTCAAGATCGCCTTTACGCGACTATGATTTTGAAGAATGGCTTAACGAGTTCGACCTCAAAAAGGCACAAGCTCGTAGAGACAAATCGCTCTTAGACGAAGCCGAAAGATCTCGACGAGCCCGCCAAAGGGCGAGGGATGAGAAAAGAGAAAACGACGCTGCTGAAAAAGAGAAGCGGGAGAAGCTCGATAAGCAAAGAGCCGAGATCCGTCTTAGAGTAGAGGAAGACGAAGCACATGCCGACTCTAAGACTGATGCTCTATTGAACAAAATCCAGGCAGCAATAGGCGACACCAGAACCAGGATTGCTCAAGAGGACGACGCATATGACTCCGCCCTGCTGCAACTTGACGCTATCATCAGCGAATCTGAAGCTTTCTCAAGATCTATTGACCAAATCGATGCTATGACTAAAAGTCTTCGATCTGAGCTTGAGGAGGTTGAAGGTATAATCACTTTATCTCCAGGTGAGAACATTAGCATTCATCTAATAAAAAAGCACCAGTCGCTTTTGGATGAGATTGCAAGTCTTGAAGCTACAAAACTAGAAAAACTAGAGTCTTCGGGCAGCTACGACGGTAAGATAAAATCGTACAATGAGCGACTTCGGGCCATTGAGGTGCGCCGCACGCGCGTGCGGCAGCGCCTCGGTAAGCTGGAGGATGATTACGACCGTGTTCTTGACCGGCTCCTCTCTGGCATGGAAACCAATATTGAAGATCTTCTCAAGGAAATGAACTACTCGGAGGAGGACTTGGATAACCCCATGCTCTAGACTACTGCCTCACTTGTAGCGTTATTGATTACGATCCGAAGTCTACTTTTGTCTGATTAACGCTGTGCCTCATTGGATGGAACCCGGGCTCATTCGGACACCTTAGCTTTTCGGCTCCACCAGACTAGTCGCCCAAGCCAACACACGGCTCTGTCTGTCTCAGGCCGAAATACAAGATGCCGGCGCCGGACGAGGAGTAGCTGAGGTGGTGCCGCTGGACGTCCCTCCCCTACCAAGCCGACTAGCCACACCACCAACGGGCCGGCCGCAACACGTCCCACCAACTTAGCAGAGCGAGAGCCGATGTCCCGGTACGCGAACACGAATCTCTGGCACAGAACGCTGGCCCAGCGGACGGGCGACCCTGAAGAGAGCAACCGCACTCGCCTGCGTACCAGCTTCGAGCGCTTCAGAGAGCGAGCCGCCACGCTGGCTGCCGAGATCGGTCGTGACCTCCCCGACTTCACGGTCCACGATATCACGCACATCGACGCGCTCTGGGAGATGGCAGACCTGATCGCCGGCGACGATTACCCCATCACCCCGGCTGAGGCGTACGTGCTCGGCGGCGCCTTCCTGATCCACGACCTCGGCCTGGGATTGGCTGCCTACCCGGCCGGCATTGAGGAGCTGAAGAGCTCGGACCTCTGGCTCGACACGGTGGCCGGCATGCTCCGGCGCGAACACGGCCGGCCGGCTACCGAGGAGCAGATCAAGGATCCGCCGGCTGAGATCGCCCAGCGCGCAACCGAGCACGTGCTGCGGATGCGGCACGCTGAGCAGGCCGAGCGGCTCGCGCTCGTCTCGTGGCCAGACCCGGCCGGCGGCACCCTCCACCTGATTGAGGATGCGAACCTCCGGAGCAGCTACGGCTCGCTGATCGGCCGGATCGCCCACAGCCATTGGTGGCCTATCGATCAGATCGCAAGGGGCTTCCCCTCGAGAATAGGAGCGCCTGGGGGATTCAATAGGAGGTGGACGATCGATCCCGTCAAGCTCGCCTGTATGCTCCGCACGGCCGACGCCAGCCACCTGGACAAGCGGCGGGCAGATCCCTTCCTTCACGCGCTCCGCCGGCCTGAAGGCTACAGCGCGGATCACTGGACGTTTCAGGCCAAACTCAATCAGCCCAGGCTCGAAAGAGACCGGCTCGAGTACACCTCGAGCAGCGATTTCGAGGAAGCCCAGGCAGAGGCGTGGTGGCTCTGCGCGGACACGCTCCGCATGGTCGACCAAGAGTTGCGCCGAACCGACACGCTGCTTGCCGACACGGACCGGCCTCGGCTAGCAGCTCGGAGCGTCGCCTACACCGACGCCCCCGAAAGCCTCGCGCAGCTCGTCCGCACAAACGGCTGGCTGCCCGTCGACGCCCGCGTGCAGGTGAGTGATGTCGTTTCCCTCATCTCTGCCTTGGGGGGCGAGAAACTCTACGGAGACAGCCCTACGGTCCCTCTCCGTGAGCTGATTCAGAACGCAGCCGACGCCGTGCGTGCCCGGCGGCTGCTCGAATCCAGAGAAAACGACTGGGGGCACATCGTCGTCCACACTGGCCAAGACGACGACGGCCACTGGCTTGAGGTTAAGGACACAGGTATCGGTATGTCGGTCGACGTGCTGACGGGACCCTTTTTGGATTTTAGCACCTCGTTCTGGGGATCGTCGCTCATGCATGCGGAGCTGCCCGGCTTGGAGCGCAAGGGGTTTGAGGCCACCGGCCAGTTTGGCATTGGTTTCTTCTCCGTCTTCATGTGGGGTGACCACGTCCGGGTTGTCACACGCCGGCCGGACCGCGCAAGCAGCGAGACGCTCACACTGGAATTTACCGGTGGTCTCGGGACCCGGCCTATTCTGAAAACCGGCAACGTCACACCTGAACTGCTTGATGCCGGTACAGTCGTCAGGGTGTGGTTTCGCGATGGCCTGTCGCCGGCGAATTCGGGACTCTTAGTTGCGCGTGCGCGACACTCCACATTCACGCTTGCACAATGTTGCGCATGGCTTTGCCCAACTTTGGATGTCGACCTCTACGCCGATGAGGGCGAATTGACTCTTGCGGTGAAAGCAAACGACTGGCTCAGTATTGAGGGGCAGACTCTGCTTGACCGGATCGACTCTGGCGGGTCAATCCAAAAGGAGCGTGATAGAGACGGGGCACGACTGCGCATCTTGGATGACAATTTAGGAAGAGCATGCATTGCTATTCCTACATTCTTTGATGAGGACGAGGACGGCAACGCGAGCTCCAGATCCGCTGACAGGGGCTTGCTTACCACTGGGGGATTCAGAGCGTCCGATTCGCTTCAGTTTCAGGGCGTGCTAAAGAGTGTGCCGAGTGTAGCCGCCAGAAATCAGGCTGCGCTAATGGGAGATATGACCATTTATGCAACATGGGCTACCGAGCAAGCCCGCCTCGCTGAGGCTTTACGTCTTCCGATTCGCACGCAGATCGAGGTAGCAGAAAAAATTAGCGCCTTTGGAGGCGACATAGGCGATTTAGCATTCGCGCTTACACGTTCTGGCGCCATATGTAAATCCAACATTTCAGATTTTCTGCAGCACGAAGAGATAGTTTTTGTACACCCGTTTTTCGTCTCAAATCAAGCGCCAGTGTTCATCCCGATCCCGGACAACGTCTTGATAATTGAACATCAATGGAAGGCTACTCAAAGTTCAAATGACGATGTGGAATCGTTTGGAAATTCCCCTGACGGCATGAATACAAAGCAACTGCCTAAAACCAACAAAAACCTTTTGTTCGACTTTTTCCTTGAAGAGGCAGCTCGCGTCCTCTCGGTCCACATCGAAGATTTGTCGCATCAGATCGATTGGCGTGTGAGGCCCATGGATGAAGTGTCTGCAAGTACGCGGCACAAATGGTATGCATTCGGTGTTCTAGACTTAAATAGGATATTAAACTCCGAAAACTGAACCACCACCCAACGTTGGGATAGCTGCTTTTTTAGCCACAAGCTGGCAAACAGAATTACGCCCGAGACCCGCCGGCATCTACAGCGCCGGTACCAGAGGAGCGAGACATGCCACTTCACGTCGCTCCCCTCAGCAGAGACTGTCACGAGCCGGCTCCACGGACACGAGGGCAACGCTGAGCCCATCAGCGAGCTAGCGAACGATGCACGCTTGCTGGCCGAAACCCGGCAGCCCCGGACGCTGCCGGTTAAAGGCGAAGCCGGCGGGCGATCTCGCTTGTACCTAGCACGACCTGTCCAAAAAAGATGGATTTCGAGACCTTGATTGCTCCTGCTTTTATCCTCTCACTTGTTTCGTTTGCTCTCTCATTTTGGCAGACGCTTCGCTCGTTCAGGTCTCGGATAGTACCCGTGCTCTCAATAGAATATGACGGAGATACCGGTTGGCGTATCCATAACATAGGAAACGGTCCCGCACTCAACGTTGTAGTGGCTCAGAAGAACCCCTCCGGATCCTGGTTTAATCCTGTGCGAATCCCGCCAATGGCCAAAGGGTCTGTATTTTTGCTCAAGTGGCTTGGCCACGTAAACACAACAGGAATCGGGTCTACGTACGAAGATCACAAAGGAAAATCTTATACGTCTACCTGTGGAAACGATCTCGTGGCAATCTATCAGGGAAGAAAGCTACCAAAATGGAGTGAGGGTGCAGTGGGCCGCCACTGGAACCAACCGCCCTTCTTGGATTGATCTGTCCAGATAACGGTGGGGGTTTCACTATCCTGACAAGAGAGGCTTTTTTGTCTCAGTATCTCACGCGGAAATGACCCGGTCGTAGAAATGCTGATCAGCTTCGGCGTGCTGCACGCCATCGAGTACGTCCTCTTCAAGCCTGGTGCCAGCTGACATGACACGGAAGGGGTCGTAGCTCGCCGGCAGCTTCACGACGCGCTGCTTGTTTCGGAATTTACCGATGGCTACGCCGATCACTTTGCTTGCTCCTGCTTGCTTGAGAAGTGCATGGGCGACAGCCAGACTCACGCCAGACGTTGTGTAGTCGTCGAGTACCAACACGCTCTTTCCACTGATTCTCCTCTTGTGCGCATCGTTTAGGCGAACGGTCTCGAGCTGCGGACCAAACGACCGCCGGACTCCAGCCTTCTTCTGTTCTGGGGCGGGTTTCTCACGGATTAGGAGATCTGTAAGGTAGTTGGATTGCGAGGTCAGGTCGAAAAGTTCACCAAACTCAGCCAGCGTGGAGTTGGGCCGCTTGGGTTGACTGCCAGGATAGACGGCGATGAGTCGTTTCCCATCGTGTGCACCACTCAAGTAGCACTGCGAAAGTGTGTAGTAGAACAGCAGGGGTCGCAGGCTCATTCCCGGACCCACTTGCACGTCGCGGTGCTCCTTGAGAACCGCTCGCATTTGGCTTCCTATGCGGGAGTGCTGGCTGATTACAGCGCGGAAGTCATAGTTGTCACTCTTGCACACCCACCCAAAGTAGGGAGCAGGCTGACGGCCGAAGACCTCTAAGAAACGCTTCAACCCATAAAGCGAGCTAATCGGAAATGCGTACTTGCCACTGTAGCCCTCCGAATACCTTGCCAGCAGTGGCATGACTCGCGAATTGATAGCCAAATAGTTATCCGTTCTCTCGTCATCTCCAATGTAAGCAGTCTCTCTTGGCTCTACGCCTGCCTGTTCCATCAGCTTATCAACAAAAGCAGGGCTCGGCTTTTTTTTATTGCCCACATCTGCCCGAGTGACGATGTAGTCTGGAGGACTAATCCCGTGGTCGGCAAACCGGCGGAGAATCACTCCTCGCTGTCCATTGCTAGCAACCCCAAGCGCAATCCCTTCTTGCCTTAGCCATACACGAAAATCGCCCAGGTAGTCCGCTTCACTCGGAGCGAATAGGGTTCCGTCTCCATCGGTGACGAGTAGCTTAATCACCGGCAATGCTCCTCCGAACTGCTTTCGTAAGAAGATCCAAGAACGAATCGATTTCGCCTGGATCCATGGAGCGCGACTTAGCCTCGATTGCAAGCAGGCGGGCAAAATGCTCAGCACGCCGGCCAAGCAAAGTTCGTCTGTTCTCGGCTGCCTCGCGAGCATCCACGAGCTTCGCTACATGCGTCCAGAAGCGCTCAGCCTCGCCGTTATGGAGATCGTAGACTGTAATGCCTGCGCTCCTCAAGTTGCGTTGAGTCGCTTCAGATGCTGGCCCTTCGAAGCGACTGCTCGAAATTCCGGCCAACGGACGCTTTATCGCCATTGCTCGCCGAACGGTAGCACCGGTCCCACTCTGGACTTCCGGATACTCAACGGGCACAACCAAGCGAGCGAGAGCGGCAATAATCTCGTTGCGACGCAGAAAAGCTGACCGGTTAGGCGGATCAAAAGGCAAATACTCAGAGACGACTGCTCCTTCGTTTGCAACTGCCTCGTTGGCAAGCGATTTGGCTGTACTTGACAGATCCGAAGCAAGTCCCTGTGCCAGAACAGCAACGGTGATGCCGCCTGCCTCCAGACACCCTTCGTGCGCTGCCTGATCAATGCCCCGGGCAAGACCCGAGAGAACCACATGGCCACGCGTAGCTAGATGAAATCCACAGTTTAAAGCTAGCCGGGCCCCAAAATCGGAGGGGCTTCTCGTGCCTATGAGCGCGACTGCGGTTCTGGACCATATCGCTTTCAAGCTTCCTCTGTAAAAAATCCAAAGCGGAGGCTCAGCTAGGTCTCGAAGACGGCGAGGAAACGACTTCTCGTGTTCAAAAGTGACATGAATTTCAGCAGCACGAAGCTCACCGAGCACCTTGCGGCCTCGCTGCATGACCTTCTCTCTGTTGCCAAGTGCTTCTCGTACACCTTCCAAGCTCGCCCCAGAGAGAACCTTTACAGCCCGCTCAACAAGATCCTCAACTGGAGCGGATGGCAATCCGAGAAAAAAGCCAGTGCGGTAAAGCTTCTTGAGCGACTGCAAGCCGACCCCTGGGGTCTGTGACAAGCCTAGCAAGCCTGCTCGAAGCCCTTCCGCATCGTCGAAAAGGCCAATCTGCAGTCCGTTTTTGTCTGCTGAAGCGCTCAATGTGGTGACGGGTTGGACCATTGCCGAATTATACATCTGAGTAACCGTCCGGCCAAACGAAGCCGGCACACCTGTGCAATCATTTGTGTGCGTTTGTTATCATCAGACATCAAACGCACACATACCTATGGGAAAGACGAAACGCCCCAAACTGCCCCGCGGCATGCTCTACCGCGGCCGGCAAGGCAACCTGATTTACGGTACGTTCGAGGATCCAGACCGCCACCCGGTACGGGTACGCCGGCGCATGGGCGAAGTCGACCTCGGCGACATCTCGCAGCACGACATCGAGTTTGCCGTCGAGAAGTACCGCAAACTCAAGCTCGACTGGCTCCGCGGCGACTACGATCCGTGGAATCCCGTCAAGAAGTCCGTCTCCCTGGCCCAGGTGCACGAGGAGACGAATCGGTATTTTCAGCGCCAGCGGCCGGCGAGCCTGAAAGCCCGGCAGACCGCGTTCCGGAGCCTGTGCGCTCGTCTCCCCGCTGGTGCTGACACGCCGGTGCGCCACGTCACCGCTCAACACGTGCGCGAGTGGCTGCTCGGAACGCCTCGCAGCGCGCACACGATCGCGACCTACAGCCGCTGCGTGCGGCAGCTCTTCGAGATCGCCGTTCGCAAGGGCTGGTGCGACACGAACCCGGCCAAGGCGTTTCAGGCGGACTACCTGACCGGCTCCAGCTTGCTCGAGCGCCGGAGCGTGCAGTCGAAGAAGAACCGACCGGTTTCGCTCGCCGACTTCCGCCGCATCTACGAGCGTCTCGACCGGCCTGTCCTCCAAGCGGCCTTCGAGGTCGCTCGTGCGACTGGTCTGCGCCGCAGCGAGCTGGTGTTTCTGAACCGAGGGAGCGTCTTCTTCGCCGGCCACGCATCGGGCTACGTGCAGGTGCGCCACTGGAGCCGAGAGTCAAGCCCGTACGTGCGCGCTGGCGAGCTGCGTCCGGAGTCGTTTGTGACCAAAGTCGCCCGCGAGCGCGATGTCCTGCTCTCTCCGCGTGCCGCCCTCGCGCTTCGCACGGAGATGGAGCGGATGCCAGCTGACGATCCGATGGCCCCGGTCTTCATGCGCGAGAACCGAACGCGCGTGCCGGCCCCAACCCTCACCAATGCTTTCGCGCGCTGCCGGCAACTCGCAGGCCTCACGGACACGAGCTTTCACCAGTTGCGCGACGGCTACGCGACGGATCTCGCCGACCTCGCCTTCTCCGCCTTCGACATCGCCGACCAGCTCGGGCACTCGAACATCAACCAGACGGCGGCCTACGTCAAACAGGCTCGCCGGCGGCTCCAGGCCGACCCGGTGGGCAAGCGTGCGGCCGTGCTCGCGTGGCACTGCCCACACCTGAGCGAAACCGAGACCCGGGCGCTTGCAAGCGATCCGGCCTCGATCTCGGACTTCCTCTTTTCGCCGAGGGCTGGTCTACCGGCCTAGACCGGTTTCTGAGTGCCACCAGGCTCAAAACCAGCCGAATCCGGCACGTTTTTGCAACATCTGGGCAACGCTTTTTCGCGAAGGCACATAACCTGATGTGCCCCAACGGCTAAAATCCGGCACCTAGATACAGAATCGATAGAATGCATAGGCCCACAGGGAACGGAAGCCCAGTCTGGCTATCCATTAAATACTCATCCCCCTGCCGGCACAACACACCTCTCATTTTGCTTTTCGCAGACCGG